>JABURQ010000150.1 GCA_014762625.1 Planctomycetaceae bacterium
CTGGATCTGCTCAAACGGTTTACGAAAATCTAAGTGCCATTCGTGTCCTTCACCGATGAGGTTTTAGCGCAATCAAAAACGGGTGGCCAAGGGGACTCGGCCACCGGCATTTGTTGAATTAAAACGGCCGGTTCTATTCAGGTTTCAGCAGGAACGCCCCGCCGACGGTCGTACGGTTCTTTCCTTTGCCTTCGTACTTCGATCCGTAACCGACGATCCATTGATGGTTGTTGATGGCCGTGGGATTGTGGAAGCTGGCCCAGTCGGTACCGCCGGTGTTCTTGTCCAGGTCGAAGGCTGAACCATCAGTCAGCCAGAGGACCGGTGTCGAGTATCCATAGCCGTGGTAATGAACACCCACCACTTCCACTAAATCATTGATGTCGTCAATGTAAGACAATCCCGGCTCGTTGATCGAACTGGGGGGCAGCAACTCTTCCAGCGGCTGACCGTACAGCTTCCGATAACCGGGCGTGCCGGCAACGTCGCCGAATCGATTGATCGTATCTCCGTGACTGCCGTTATCGCCGGGCAATGTCCCCAGCTCGGTCGGACCTGCGACCAGATCGAGTTGAAGTTCACCCTGGTCGTCGAACGAGCTGACCGCTTCCCATATCACGGCTTGTGCATCGATGCTGTTGTAAGCCGTTCCCACGATTTTGACGGTGTCGACATCCTCGGAAAGCGTCTCTGCAGCGCTCACGCCGTCCGCCCAGTGACTCTCGTTGACCTCCAAACCTCCCAATAAGAGTGGGCTAGAGTTCTCAAGAGTTCCGTCAATCCAGAGAAAACGCCAGGTCACGGCATGAGTGACCTGTCTCGTGACGGGATCACCATTTTCATCTGTCGTTTCGATTAACTCGGACGACCAGCCAACAACGAAACCGCCGTCGTTCACCGCAGTGGTTCCGGCTCGATAGTGTCCCGAGGGAAGCGGCAGTTCAATGGGATTCGAGAACGGGTCGGTCCACAGAATCGGCACATTTTCCCCAGTGACTCCACTGCGCCCCGTGCCGACAATTTCATCCCGTTCGTTGACACTCGCCGCAGTGAGATCGGGTCCCAAATCGTAAGAGCTCACGCCATTCTCATCGATGGTCCAGTAGAGAGCATGGGAAACATTCTGATCATCCTGGATGTAGCCGACGGCGTGGTTGATATCGCTGATATCTTGAGGGATGGGACCTTCGGTCGTGCTGATGGCTTCGGGAACCGTAAGTTCCAGAGGAGTGAAACTCAGCGAGGCTCCGCCACCGCCATCCCCGCCTCCGCCCCCCGGATTGTCAGGTTTCTTCGCTTCGCTGAG
This sequence comes from Planctomycetaceae bacterium, assembly GCA_014762625.1. Classification (GTDB taxonomy): domain Bacteria; phylum Planctomycetota; class Planctomycetia; order Planctomycetales; family Planctomycetaceae; genus JABURQ01. The sequence continues at coordinate 1,307 of JABURQ010000150.1, forward strand.
ATTAAGAGACGCCAGGCAGGCAACAGTAAAAAATAATAGCAATAGTCTTCGTGCGGTTTGCATCGTGATTTTCCTTCTGTTCGGATGCGGTCCGCGTGCTATGATGGTTAAGCCGTTCGTCCGGGGCGCGGACCGTGTCCCCGGCGGAAGGCTGCCGCGGCCGGTGAGAGTGTGTTTGGCGACGTGCACTCACCGGCCGCTTTTCGTAATTTTTCAATGCCAGACTTTTTGTCCGTTATTGATTTTCCAAATCCTCGGAGACTTCAGGTTCAGTTGAATCACGATTCAAGTTCTCCAGGAGTTGATTGACTTCTTTAAGAAAAGTCGCGTTTTTTTTATCGTATGATTGATTGTCTAACAGCCATTGACGGGCTTGTTCCGCGAATTCTTGTGCTTCAGTCACTGAGCCTCGATTTTTCAAGATTTTTGTGAGCAATATGCGAGTCCGTACGAGTTCGTATTCGAGGTCTTTCTGATTCATTTCACTTTCGGATAATTCAATTCCCTGATCTACCGCCTTTCGCAGATAAGATTCTGCCAATTGAAAATTCCCAATCAGACTTAATTCATTTCCCAGGGTTCGCAGATGTTGTGTTTTTAAGATTTCCTTGCCAGCTTTTTCTTCAAATTCGATAAGCAAAATTAATAGCATTTGACGTGCAAACGATGATTTTGTAGCCATCGTTTTTGCCTGCTCGTAAAATGATGTCGCAGATTGATGCTTACCCAACTCCCATTGAATCAGTGCTCTACAAGCAATTCCGTGTTGCCCCTGGCCTCCTAAACGAGAGGCTTTCTGCATGATTGACTCTGCTTCCTCGTATTGACCGAGCCGGTAGAGGGCGTGGCCAACTCCCGTCCATATCATTCCCGAAATAGGTTGTAGCTCAGCCGCCTTTTGAGCGAGACGCAATGCTTCTTCGGCATCACGTTCGTTGATGATTGCTGAATGTGAAAGTTCTTTGGCTCTATTGAAAAGTGTGATCGAATACCATTTTTTGATATCGCCAGCCAGATTGGGATCCGTTTTGGAGTTAATCCCACTGTAGGCCTGATGAAGCATCTCGATGGATTTCTCAAAATCATGTGACTGAGCGTGTTGAAGCCCTGCCTTGTAAAGCTGAAAGATCGATGAATAAGCAGTTGCTGAAATGTTCTTTTGATTATGCTCTTCCCGCATCACACGCACCACTTCGCGATCCCCGCGTGAGATCGAGACCAGTTTTTGTTCGATCGTCTCTCCGTCTTTCGTTGCCTGTAATTCATACTGCCCGGGCCGCAACGTAAGCTCCTGCAGTCCCGCTCCGCTGATGCTCAAGTTGTCACCATCGAGTGAGACCTCCACGCTTGGGTCGTCGACTTCGATGACCAGAGTCCCTTCGCCGGTCGCCAGGCGGATGACTGTCCCTGTGAAATTCGTCACTCCGGAAACTTCTGTGAACCCCAATGTCAAAACGGCCAACAGGATGACCGCGGCTGAAGCTGCGAGGGGGCGCCGGTAAGAAGTGCGGCGACGCTTGGTTTTCTGAAAGGCCGGTAACATGCCGGGGAAAGCCGTTGCCGCCGGGTCCTGCAAATGCGACAGATGCCTGCCCAGCAACTCAGCGACTTCAGTCGCGGATTGAAACCGGTCGTCGGGATTTTTTTCCAGCAATTTGAAAATGATCTCTTCCAACCAGGTCGGGATTTCGGGATTGTTTTCCCGAATCGAACGAGGTTCATCTTCGCAAACCCGCTTGATCGACGCATAGGGCGATTCGGCTCTGAACGGCGAACGACCGCAACACATGGCGTACATCACACTCCCCAGACTGAACAGGTCCGAGCGTGGGTCGACAGCTTCGCTTTTGGCCTGTTCGGGGGACATGTACTGCGGTGTGCCGGCAATTTCTCCGGTGCGGGTAATATCCACATCGGCGGTCGCGCGGGCCAATCCGAAGTCGGTGATCTGCACGCGTTGCACACCGTTCTGTAAAAGGATATTCGAGGGTTTGATGTCCCGATGAGTCAATCCCTGTTCGTGCGCGGCTGCGAGTCCGGCAGCAATCTGCCGGGCGATTCGCAACACTTCCTTCACTTCGAGTTGGCCCTCTTCATGAATTTTCTGCTGCAAAGATTTGCCGTTGATGTATTCCATCGCCAGATGGGGAATCGGTTTCTCTTCCACAGCGTAGGTTGTGACGACATGATCGTGACTCACGGCGGCAGCCGCCTGGGCTTCACGCACAAATCGTTTGTGAGCCGTGGGATTGGCGGCAAAGTCTGGCGAGAGGACTTTGACGGCCACGATGCGATTGAGTTTAGGATCCACACCTCGCAGCACAATGCCCATTCCGCCGCGACCGATCACTTCCAGAATTTCGTATTGACCGAGTTGTCCCAGCGCATCGGGGTTATCGGACGGCGTGAGGAATTCGAGCGTGCGGGCTTCGAGTTCGGGTATGGTGTCGCCGCTGGTCGCTTGCGGCTCGGGTGCGTTTTTTGAGATCAGTTCGGTATCGATGGCTTCGATCGCGGGTTGTTCGAACAGGTTTCTTGCATCTTGATGTGATTTCAGAAGTGACTTAACTTCGGTTCTTCGAGTTCTAGCGTACGTAGGTTTCCAAAAAAGCGGACATGTTGGT
>JABURQ010000144.1 GCA_014762625.1 Planctomycetaceae bacterium
CCACTTCCTCACATTCGCCGTAGCGTTTGAGGAGTTCCGCACCGACGGCGGGATGTCCCCCCTCCATTTCATGGTCGGCGGCCTTTCCGATGTCGTGCAGGAAGCCGCAACGTCGAGCCAGATCGACGTCGAGATTCAATTGTTCGGCGAGCAGCCCTGTCAGGTGGGCCACTTCGATGGAGTGTTGTCGAACGTTTTGCGAATAACTGACGCGGAACTGAAGACGTCCCATCAGCTCGACAATTTTCTTGTGCAGACCGCGCGTTTCCGCTTCTTCGCACGCTTCGACGCCGAGCTTGCGGATGTGTTCTTCCATTTCCTTTTCGGTTTCGGCGTGGACTTCCTCGATACGGCTCGGGTGGATACGGCCGTCCTGGATCAGTTTCTGCAGGGTGAGCTTGGCGGTTTCACGGCGGACGTTATCGAACGCGGAAACGATGACCACGCCCGGTGTATCATCGACGATGACATCGACGCCAGTCGCTTTTTCAAATGCGCGAATGTTGCGTCCTTCGCGACCGATGATGCGTCCTTTCATATCGTCGCTGGGAATGTCGATCGTCGAGACGGTTGTTTCCGAGGTATGTTCGGAGGCGTAACGCTGGATCGCCATGCCGATCATCTCGCGGGAAATCTTTTCAGTCTGCTCCTTGAGTTCGGTTTCGTGTTTGAGAATCAGACCGCCGATTTCGTCGCCGAGCGTGCGGTCGATTCGCTTGAGCAACATTTCCTTGGCGGCTTCGCGATCGAGTCCGCTGATTTTGTGCAAGAGATCCTGCTCTTCCCGCATGACACGATCGAGTTCTTTCTCTTTGGAGTCGACCGATTTCAGACGTTCGCTCAGCTTGGCCTGATTGGTTTCCAGCATCTGTTCTTTTTTGCGGAGATCGGAATGCTGGTCTTCGAGAAGAGTTTCCCGCTTGTCGAGACGACGTTCCTGTTCGCGGACTTCGTCGCGGTAGGCGTTGACTTCCTTTTCCATCTCCTCGCGTCTGGCGATCAGGTCTTCTTTGCCTTTGAGGGCTTCTTCCTTGCGGACGTTTTCGGCTTCGAGGCGAGCTTGCGCGATGATGTCATCGCCGGTTTTATAAGCCGACCCCATACGGAGACGGTCGAAAAAGAGTCCCAGGGCAATGCCGACAAGCAGCCCCGCGATTCCGGAAGTAATCGGGTCCATCGATGGTGCTTTCTTTTATGACACGCATCGGAGAGCCGTTGCAAGGACGCGAAGCGTCTACTTCGCGCACCGGACATTCCCACAGGATCCTTTGTCGAAAAATTCTCGACGATTTTTTCGGATCCGGATCTGCTATCGATTGGTTTTCACAGATCCCCGGGTCGAGAAAGAGGGCAGGACGGGTCGGATTCCCCCCGTGGCGGAAAATAGAGTGGAGTCGCGGCAGATGATCTGCCCTCTCCAAGCCACGCGGGCAAGGCGTTAGACTCACGAGAAGAGGATCCACCAGTCTGTTGTGTCTGGTGAAGCATCTGAGCACGGCGTGAGCGAACGCGAACGGGAATCATCTGATGAGAGCGGGTTTCAAGGCCCAGCCAGTTGCGAATCAAGGTGATGAGAGCGACTAGCAGTTCTTGCAGATGACCGGTCATGCGAAATTTCCTGACAACGAGATTAGATCTGTTCATCGTCGAACACCCGAAGAAAATATCTCTCGGGATGTCAGACTGAAAACCACTCGGAAATAATGTGGGGATGCCCCGCAGGGCCTCCAATAACGAATTGGTTCTATCAATAATGGTTTGAGTGGAAGTGAGTATGAACACGAACTCCCGATCGCTACGGTTGAGTAGCTCCTGAAATTCGTAAACTAATAGTATCAAAGAGAATTCGCCGGTCAACGATTTTCCCTGACCGGGCCGGATTTTGTCATTTTCCGCTCTTTTTGGGCCTTTTGAGTATGTCAGATCAGCTCATTCAGACCTTGAAAGCCGCCCTGAACCGCTCATGTGGGAGTGAATCTCGGTTTCTGGCGGCTATCTCGGGAGGACTGGATTCCGCCGTATTGATGGCATTATTGGCGCACATTCGAGAGGAAATGTCTCTGGAAATCGTGATTGCCCACTACGATCACCAATGGAGGCCGGAGAGCGAACGGGACGCCATTTTCGTCATGGAAGAGGCGGCTCGGTATGGATTTTCCTGTCTGCTGGGGCGTCCCGAACATCTACCTGAGGAAGCGGAGAAGAACGAAGCGACAGCCCGCGAACAGCGGTATGAGTTTTTGTTACAAACTGCCCTGATGCAGGGTTGTCCCGTCGTTTTGACAGCTCATACTGCCGACGACCAGGTGGAGACGGTGCTCCACAACATCCTGCGAGGAACCGGATTAGCGGGACTTTCCGGAATGAAACCGGTGAGGTCGCTCGATTCAGAAGTCAGCCTTGTTCGTCCCCTGCTCGACGTGACCAGAGCGGAACTGGAGTCCTTCGCGACAGAGAAGAAGGTTCCCTATCGAGAAGATTCCACGAATCAGTCTCTCGACTATACCCGCAACCTGATTCGGCACGAAGTTCTCGAATGGCTGGAATCCAAAGGGTTTGAGTCGAATCGTGAGTCGATCTTGAGACTCTCCCGGCAGGCCGACGACATTCAGAAATCGTTGGTCTGGGTGGTCGGCGAGGTACTGGAGCGGGCGGTTGTTTCCCTTTCTGAGGAAGAGGTTGTGTTGGCGAGTGAGGTTTTGGAGTCGCTGCCGCGTCACTTGTTGCGGGAACTGTTTGTGGAGCTTTGGAGGCGAGAGGGGTGGCCGCGTCAACAAATGGGTTTTTCCGAGTGGGATCGACTGGCCGATCTGGTGCAGAAGCCGGATCGATTTCATCTGCCGGGACGTATCGATTGTCGCCACAAGCGGGGAAAGATTCTCCTGACACGGGAACCAGGTTGAGTTTGCGGATTGGGACGAATCGATTGAGTGGTGGAAGGATCGTATTGCCCGAACATCGAGAAAAAGAATTCATGATGGATCTGCTCGCAGGAAGCGGTTAGGATTCGAGCCTTGAAATCAAGGAGATTCGTCCTGTCTCAGAGCTCAAACCTTGCACACACAGGGTCGCTCTGCTTTCGCACACATCCGTTAGCTGAGGAAATCCGTTGTCATGAATGAGAATGGTCCAGAAACAAATGGTTCAAACGGTTCGACGTTTGCCATCTTCTTTGCAAGTTTTATGACGTTGATCGCTGCCGGTGTCGGCTTCGGGATCCGTACCGGTGTCCTGGGAGACTGGGGAGCTCAGTTCGGGTTCACGAATCTGGAGCTTGGAAGGATCACCGGAGGCGGACTGGTCGGCTTTGGCGTGGTGATTCTGTTCGCCTCGCTGTTCATTGACCGTGTCGGTTACAAACCGATCCTGTTGATTGCCTTCATTTTGCACGTACTTTCCGCAGTGCTGACCCTTGCAGCGACCCCGGTTTACAACGCGATGGGTGCGGCGGCGACGTTCCAATGTCTGTACTGGGGGATGTTCATGTTTGCGGTGGCGAATGGTCTGTGCGAGGCGGTTATTAATCCGCTCGTGGCCACATTGTATCCCAAGCAGAAAACTCACTACCTCAATATCCTCCATGCCGGTTGGCCGGGCGGATTGATCATCGGCGGTGTCTTCGCCGCTTGTTTCGTGGGGGGGAATGCTTTTGTTGAACGATTGCGTTGGGAAATTCCGATGGCGGTGTTCCTGATTCCGACGTTGATTTACGGAGTGATTGTTGTGAAAGAAAAGTTTCCGGAATCGGAAGCGAAGGCGGCGGGAGTTTCTTTCGGCGAGATGCTGGCTCAGTTTGCTTCACCGTTATTGATCTTCCTGTTGTTCCTGCATGCCTGTGTGGGCTATGTGGAACTCGGCACCGATAGTTGGATTTCTAAAATCACGGAAAGCATTTTGACCGGGCAGGGACTGTTGCTCTTTATCTATGCTTCATCGGTGATGTTCATTTTGCGATTTTTCGCCGGGCCGATTGTGGAGAAGATCAATCCGGTCGGGTTGCTGGTGATGAGTGCGACCCTCGGATGTATCGGTCTTTACATGATCGGTTCCAGCCAGGCCGCCGCGATGGTTTGGATCTCAATGAGCATTTACGCTCTGGGGAAAACTTTTCTCTGGCCGACGATGCTTGGTGTCGTCGGGGACCGCTTCCCCAAAGGGGGAGCCCTCACGATGGGAGCGATGGGCGGTATCGGTATGTTGTCCGCCGGCCTCTTGGGAGGTCCCGGAATTGGTTACAAGCAAGACTACTATGCCTCACAGAAACTGGAATCGACTTCGGAAGACACCTACGAACGGTATGCCGTGCCGGAAGACCAGAAAGAGGGCTTTCTGTTTCTGCCTGAGATTCGTGGACTCGATGGTCAGAAAATCGGCGTGATTCTGGATCAGGGAGGACCGGGTAAAGAATTGGCGGCGACCGTGGAAACTCTCGAAGAAGCCGGAAAAGAAAATGAGGATGTCGAGAAACTTCAAGAGTGGTGGAACGAAACGGGCAAACCACACGCGGAAGAGGATAAGCCGGAAGTCGAAAAAGCTTCAACATATGGAGGTCGCATGGCCCTCAAATGGACGGCCGTCGTTCCGTTGACCATGGCGATTGGCTACATCTTGATTGCCTTGTACTTCCGTGCCAAAGGTGGCTACAAGCAGGAAGTCCTTCACGGCGAAAAACCGGAAGGCGAGCACTATACCGGCGGTGTGGAAGGGCCGGTCGAATGATTTGCTGATTGTTTTGTCTTGCTCATTCCAACCTCCCCGGTTCGCCGGGGAGGTTTTTTTGTGGCATTGTTCGCTCCGCTCCCTCAAAGTAGACCTGCGTTTTAGACTGTTTCATAAGGAGTTGCCCGATGTTCTGTTTTCGTCTCGTTCTGATGACCGTTGTTGTATCGCTCTCCTGTGTGGATTTTGTGCGAGGAGACGAACCGGCGGCGAAGCAGGCTTTTATCGACGGAACCGGCGACGGTTGGGTGACGCTGGGAGAAAAAGATTTCACCAAAGCGAATTGCTACGACGACACCTGGACGTTCAAAGACGGCATGATTCACTGCACGGGGCAGCCGATCGGCGTGCATCGTAGCGTCAAGGAATACACCAACTTCGAGATGGTCTTCGAATGGCAGCATCTTCGCAAAGGAGGGAATTCCGGCTGTTTTATCTGGACACCTCTGGAAGCGATCGAGGCGCTGGAGGGGCCGGGATTGCCGCGCGGAGGGATCGAGGTTCAGGTGCTCGACGTTGGTTACGCGGATCTGGTGAAAGAGCGGAATCCGAAGGCGAAAACGGACTGGTTCACTTCGCACGGCGATATCTTTCCCGTCGGAAAATCGAAACTGACACCGTTCCCGCCTCTGTCCCCTAACGGCAGCCGAAGTTTTCCGTCGGAAGATCGTGTGAAACCGACGGGTGAATGGAATCACTATTACGTGCGGGCGATCAACGGCGAGGTCCGGTTGTGGGTGAACGGAAAAGAGGTCTCCGGCGGAAAAGATGCCCAACCCGCCAAAGGGTATTTGTGTCTGGAATCGGAAGGAGCCCCCATCAACTTTCGCAACATGCGAATCCGCGAGCTTCCCTAGCGAAGTCGGAAGGTGAGCGTTAAAGTTTCTATAAAGATATCGATTTCGCCCCCCTTGCCCTCCCGCTGATTTTCCTCGGCCCATTCATGTCCGATTCCGAACTTGCCCCGCACAACCAGGATGTTCCTGCTGCCTTCCGCAAAAAACTGACACAGGAAGTCAGTAAACGGCGGACATTCGGCATCATCGCCCACCCGGACGCCGGGAAAACGACGCTCACCGAGAAAATCCTGCTGTACGCCGGTTGCGTCGATGAGGCGGGAGCGGTGCGCGGCAAAAAGACGCAACGCGCGGCTCGTTCCGATTGGATGAAGATGGAGCAGGAACGCGGCGTCTCGGTGACGGCGACCTGTCTCTCCTTCGATTATGAAGGGTATCGACTCAATCTGCTCGATACGCCGGGACACCAGGATTTCAGCGAAGATACTTATCGCACGCTGAATGCGGTCGATGCGGCTGTGATGGTGGTCGATGCGGTTCGCGGGATCGAGACCCAAACGATCAAGTTGTTCAAGATCTGTGTCGAACGTAAAGTGCCGATTCTGACGTTCGTCAATAAGATGGACCGTCCGGGGAGCGATCCTCTGGGAGTGCTGACGCAAATTGAGGAAGTGCTCGGAATCGATGCCTCAACGATGAACTGGCCGATTGGTGTGGGGCACGATTTTCGCGGTTTGGTGAATCGTGAGACGGGCGAAGTGCTCAAGTTCTCGCCCGTCCAGAGTGGAGCCGTTGAGGTCCCTGTGGAGAAGACGCATCTCGACGAACTCGATAACGACGTCTTTCCGCGCGAAGTGATGGAAGACGTTCGGGATGAAGTCGAATTGCTGGAAGGAGCCGGAGCCCCGTTCGATCTCGATCGGTTTCTCAAAGGGGAACTGACTCCGGTTTATTACGGCAGTGCGTTGACCAATTTCGGTGTCGAACAGTTCCTGCATCAATTCCTGACGCTGGCCCCACCTCCCGTGAGTCGGGAGACCAATGAAGGTCCGGTCGAACCGACCGATCCGAACTTTACGGGACTCGTTTTCAAAGTGCAGGCGAATCTCGACCCGCGACACCGCGACCGGGTGGCGTTCGTGCGTGTCTGCTCGGGACAGTTTCAACGCGATATGGATGTGACCAATACGCGGACTGCAGAGCGAATCTCGATCTCGCGATCGCACCAATTGTTTGCCCAGGAACGCGAACGGGTGGAAGAAGCTTACGCGGGAGATGTGATTGGTATCGTGAATCCCGGAAAAATACGATTGGGAGACACTTTGAGTGTGGGGCAGGACTACGAATATCTCGCCCGCTGGAACTATGCTCCCGAATGTTTTATTCGCATCCGCTGCCTCGATACCTCCAAGCGGAAACAGTTCACGCGCGGTATTACGCAGTTGATCGAGGAGGGGGCGATTCAGATGCTCCAGGACGAACGGACGTCGTCTTTCGAACCGGTTCTGGGAGCGGTCGGTGAATTGCAGTTCGATGTGGTTCAGTTTCGACTGGAGACCGAATACAGCACTCCCACAAGGATCGAAAGGCTCGGGTATGAACTGGGCCGTTGGATCCACAATGAAGACTTCGATCCCGAACAGTTCAAATTGCCGATGGGGTCGCGCATCATGATCGATCAGACGGACTGCAAAATGATTCTGTTTGAAAACGAATGGTCCTACAATTACTGCCGGGACCAGAATCCGGAATTGCTCATGCGGACGAATCGTCCGGGAGAGTTCGGTTCCGGCGAATAAGTGCCACCGGCGGAGCGCGAGTGCTTGCGGCTCTCCGAGACAGATTTCAAGGAAGATTTATTGTGACATCGAGTGCCTCTGGAACACAGAGCCCCCAGTCGATAGAAGATCGAAAGACGTTGTTTTACGGCTGGATCATGTTGCCTCTGGCGATGCTGGGGTTGATTGCGACGTCTCCCGGTCAAACCTATGGCGTGATGGTCTTTACGGAACCGATCCGTCAGGAACTGAAGCTGACGCATTCACAGATTTCCGCGGCATACATGTTCGGTAGCCTGTTGGGAGCGGTGCCGATCTTCTTTGTCGGGATGTTACAGGATCGTTACGGATTGCGTCGTACGATGGCAGGGTGCCTGATCCTGTTTGGCGGAGCCTGCTTGATTACTTCATTTGCCGGGAACTGGTTCACGCTCTGGCTGTCGTTTTTTCTGCTGCGTTGTCTGGGGCCGGGATCAGTGGCTTTGTTGGCGGGGAATACGCTGGCGTTCTGGTTTCACAAGCGACTGGGGACCGTCGAGGGAATTCGCAGCCTGGGGATGGCCTGCGCGATGGCGGTGATTCCGATGGGGAATCTCTGGCTGCTCAATGAGCTTGGTTGGCGTTGGAGTTACCTGACTCTGGGCTTGGTCATTTGGGGATTGGTCCTGCCGGTAATGATCTGGCTGTTCCGGAACAGGCCGGAGGACATCGGGCAGAATATCGACGGGGAACCGCCGTTGACCGAGGAGCAACAAAAGTCAGTCGTGCCCAGCCTTCATCGTTCGCATCGATTGCAGGAAGCGATTCGCACCTGGTCGTTCTGGGTCATTCTGGCGGGGACGTGTCTGTTCGCCATGATCCAGACCGGACTCTTTTTCAGCCTGGTGTCGATTGTCGTCGATCGAGGATTACCGGAATCGAATGCGGTCCTGATGACGTCTGCGTTCGGGTTTTCACTGGCGGCCGCTCATCTGATTGGTGGGTTTCTCGCCGACCAGTTGCCATCCCGTATCCTGATGAGCCTTTCGTTGGCTTGCTTCGGCGTCGGTCTGGCGATCTTCTGGGGAGGAGAATCGTCGTTTTTTCTGATGCTTGCGGGAGGAGTGCTCGGATTGTCTCAGGGAGTCTTCTTCGGCAGTAGCAATCCGACTTGGGCTCGTTATTTCGGACGCGATCATCTGGGACGAATTCGTGGAATCGTGATGACCGGTATGGTCGCATCCTCCAGTCTGGGGCCGTTTCTGATCGGACTCTGTAAAGATATGACCGGCGGTTACGGGTTGATCCTGGGGGGCTTTTCGCTGTTGCCGATTCCGGTGGCGATCGCGATGCTCTTTGCCGCTCCGCCGATAAAAATCGTCGAGAAGCAAGCCGAGTTAGAGCCGGAAGTTGCCAGTGCGACCGCTTGAAACAGTTTCGTAGGCCTGCTCTGGTCTATTTCCGGAGAGAAAGCCTGACAAAATAGGTTTCCTGCGGATCGTAGTTCCCTTGGTTTGATCGATAGCGTAATTGGCGATCGAATGTGTATCCGAGTTCAACGGCTGAGATCGATTGGTTCGTCTCGAAGGTTTCGAAGCCAAGAGTCAGTTCGTAGTCGTTGTAGGTGACGACGTCGGCGAGTCCCGAACCTGCGCGCTCGATGGCCCATTCCCCTCCTCCGATCCTTCCTGCGAGTGATATCCAGTGGTCTTTTTCACTGTCACCCCCTGTACGCCAGGAGATTCTCGGTTCGGGATAGACCAGTTCCAATCGGAGGTCCTCGTCCGGTTTCAGGATGGCTCCCGCAACCGGTAAGAAGCCCAGATTGTTCCGATCGAAATACCGAAAGCCCAGAACGGGTTGGAATTCCTCTTCGATTTTCCACGACAGAACGGCGTGAGCGGGAACTCGCCACCCATCTCTCACGCTGTCCTCGAAGTCCGTGTACAATCCTCCGGCAACAGCCATGTCGAGCCAGAAGCCATCAGTGATCTCGCCAAACCAGTGGAGACCGACCTGGAAATCATAGAGACGAGGAGGCAGATCGGTTTGATTGGGGCCGGAGAGATAATGCAAACCGTAGCCTTGCGTTAACGAGAGTCCCTCCCAGGACTCGATTGGTGAAGCCGATCTCCCTTCCAGGCTGAACTCTCCAATTCGATCGCCCGATCGCGGACGCCACGTGGCTCGGCTCCATTCGGGATAACTGTACCAGCCGATGTCGTTATAGCTTCTGCCGACGACCTCGTCCGGATCGACAAGCTGATGAGGTTGTTGCGCGATCTGCTCGATTTCTTCGGGAATCTCCGGGAGCGCGGGTAGTACAACATCGCTGGCGGCAGGTTCCTCAGTTGAAAGATACCGATTGATCGGCATCACGAAGTCCCCATCAATCACGTCTTCCACATGGGTAAGGAACGTCGTGCTATTTGTGCGACTCGTCTGGGGAGGAAGTTCTGCCATCAGAATCGAAAGATTCATCTCCATGAGGAGCAAAACAGCAATCAGTTGTAGAGCTGTCCGGCGCATAAGATGACTCGCGAGCTTATGAGGGGCGTAATGAATCTTGGAGAGGGGACGAACATTAGAACATATCCCCCGTTGCAGCAATCGCAGTCTGAAGCCTTATTTAGGCGGTTAATAGCCGCCCGCTCGAGAGACGTCGTAGCCGGTGGTCGATTTGAGCATCTCCAGGTTGTGTTCAAAATCCTCGTCAAAGCAGCCTTGCCAGATCAGCACTTTCTTATCGGGGCGAGCGAGCCAGATTTGGTAGAGACCCCCTAACCACGGGATCGCGAAATCGAGCATCCGGAACCAGAGCCATTGAATCGGACCGAACAGCAAAAAACTCCACCAGCCCGCCGGTTCCTCCAGCATGATCTCAATTTGATGAAATCGCTTGAGACGATAGCGCTTCAACTTGAGAGGTATGAAGCAAACCACCATTTGCACGTGGGCAATGTCGGCATCCAGATACGACCGGCGAAAACTTCCGGTCAGAAACGTGATCGTCAGCAGTCCGACGAATTTCGCGCCGAAACTGCCGGGGCTCAGCGCAAGCAGAACCAGTAACACCGCGCAAATGATGATTCGCGGTTTCAGGTTGGCTTGCGGGATCATCCAGCGGCGTGTTTCTTCAGAGGGTTCGGCAGGTTCAAATTCCATGTCATTGATCCGAATAAAAGAGCGTTTGCCCCCGGATCGTCGATGATCGGAAAGGGATCAAAAAACGGGGTGCGAGCGATTGCCCACACCCCGATCCGTTTGGACCACGGATATTGTTCAGACTCGGGGAATCTCGAAACCTTCTCGACGTTTGCGGGAGAAGAAGGAGGCGGCCAGATCATTGCCGATGATCTTTTCTTCTCGGGGATCCCAATTAATGGTGGTTCCCAGTCTTCCGGCGATCGCCGACAGATGGCAGGTGGACATCGCCTGAACGTGAGTGAAAACATCAGAGACCGGTTGTCCCCCCTCGGCGATACAGCGGTAAAAGTTATTTTTGTGACCTTCGAACTGTTTCCCTTTGTACAACGCCTGGACATCTTCGTCCGAATAGTGGTCTTTGTCCCAGTTTTCTTCGATCGGTTGGCCGGTGATCTTGCCGCGGTTCACAAATAACCGTCCTTTGGTTCCCTCGAACAGAATTCCATTGTCGCCGTGACTGGTGACATCGAACACAATTCCATTCTCGAATTTGCATTTGACCGAAAATTTATGGGAAGTGTTGTAGCTGTCGTCGACGGTCGGGTATCCCTCTTTGAACGGCACGGGGTGTTCCACTTCGGTGCCGTCAATTTCAACCGGTCCCATTCCTTCCTTGTCGAAGCCACAGGCCCACGTCGCAATATCGACGTGATGAGCGCCCCAGTCGGTGAACTTCCCTCCCGAGTATTCGTACCACCAGCGGAATTGATAGTGACAACGTTTTTCGCGGTATTCGACTTCCGGTGCCTGACCGAGCCACATGTCCCAATCCAGTTCTTCGGGAACATCCGCCACCGGAAACGGTCCACCGGTGGGACTGCCGTTGATCCCGATGGTGACATGCTGGATGTCTCCGAGAAGTCCTTTCTGAACCATGTTGACCGCTCGCAGGAACTTATCGCGTGAGCTACGCTGTTGCGTGCCGACGATGAAGACGCGGTCGTTGTACTTCTTGCAGGCGTTTCGGATGAGCTGGTTTTCCTCCAGCGTCAGCGTGAGTGGTTTCTGGCAGAATACATGCTTCCCAGCTTGCAGAGCTTCGATGGCAATTTTGACGTGCCAGTGATCCGGTGTCACCACACTTACAACATCGATGTCGTCTCGTTCCAAAACTTTCCGATAGTCCTTATAAGCGTCTGCCTGGCCCTTCCCGATCTGTTCGTGATTTTTTGCACGATCGGCGTGGCGAGAATCGACATCACAGACCGCAACAATGTTTCCAAAATTCGCGTGTCCCCTCGCATCGCCGGTTCCCATGCTGCCGACACCGATACAGCCGATATTCGGTTTTGCATTCGCTTCCTGATTGGCGAATGCCGGTTGCGACCAGGCAAAGTAAGGGACCGTCGTTCCTGCCGCTGCGAGTGCCGACGTTGATTTCAAAAAGTCGCGTCGTGATTGATTGCTGTGAGACATCTCGTTCCTCGATGGCTATTTGTGTGTGAAAAGAGCCTGCTGAGCGCTCACAGACCCGAGACGCTTAAAATATCCGAAGACGACATCCAGTTCCAAAGAATTCTTTCGACAGAGAAGAATTGCTTTCGACCGTCCGATTCGTCATTCTGATAGTTCTGAACAGCACGGCAGAAATGCCCGCAGCGCTCATTTCCACACATTCGTTGTTCCCGTGATATGGATACTTGTCATGCAACTAACTATCTCAAGACTCTTCGCACTCGCGGTGGTCGGTCTGCTGATCGACTCATCCGCCCACGCCCAGACTCCCGTCAATCAACTCACCGATGCGGAAGCCCGCAGCGGCTGGAAGCTTCTGTTTGACGGAAAATCGACTGAACATTTCCGGAATTATAAAAAAGAGACCATCAGTGATGGCTGGGTTGTGAAGGACGGTGCCCTCGTTCGCCAATCGAAAGGTGCCGGCGACATCATCACCAAAAATGAGTACGGCTCTTTCGACTTGCAGTTGGAGTACAAGATCTCCAAAGGAGGCAACAGCGGGCTGATGTTCCACGTGACTGAGGACAATCCCGCTCCGTGGCATTCCGGCCCCGAAGTTCAAATACAGGACAATGTTGACGGACACGATCCCCAAAAAGCGGGCTGGCTTTATCAGCTTTACAAACCTCGCAAACCGGCTTGGGTTAAGAAGGCGGAAGCGACCGCCGGGAAAACGGGCCCCGACGTCGAAGACGCCACCCGCCCCGCAGGCGAATGGAATCATCTCTATCTCCGGGTGACCCCCAACGACGGAGAAGTCTGTATGAACGGCGTGAGTTATTTCAAGTTCAAAGTCGGTTCGGAGGATTGGAACAAGCGCGTCGCCGACAGCAAATTCGCGAAGTTCGAAGACTTCGCCAAGGCGAGCGAAGGCCATATCTGCTTGCAGGATCATGGTAACGTCGTCTCGTTTCGAAATATCAAGATTCGCGAACTGCCTCCCGATGGCCCGCAGCCAACCATTGCTGATGGAAAACTAGAAGGGGTCAAAACCGTCGTCGCCTTTCCGAACATCGAGTGGGAAGGCTGGGCGCCGGTGGATGAAAGAGGAAAACCCCAGATCCTGCGCGTTCTCGATCTGACCGGAACCAATGACGGCACCGGTCGCTTGTTCGCCATGAGTCAGTCCGGCATGATTCACGTCTTCAAAAACGATCCGAACGTCGGAAAAGCTCACCTCTATCTCGACATCCGGGAGCGAGTTCACGATTGGCAGAAGGACAACGAGGAAGGACTGCTCGGATTCGCGCCGCATCCCGAATACGGCAAAAACGGACGCGTCTTCGTCTACTACACCTCGGAAGAAAAACCACATACCTCGTACATCTCCGAATTCAAGGTCTCCGATTCCGACCCGAACAAGGCGGATGCGGGCAGCGAGAAGGTGCTGTTGAAAATTGCTCAACCTTTCCCCAATCACAACGGCGGTTCGATTGCCTTCGGTCCGGACGGCTATCTCTACATCGGACTCGGCGACGGCGGCAGTCGGAACGATCCGCTCGGCAACGGCCAAAATCTCGAAACTCTGGAAGGATCGATCCTGCGAATCGATGTGGATAGTCAAACCGGCGATCGAATGTACGGCATTCCGTCTGACAATCCTTTCGTTAACCAGACCGGTGCCCGACCTGAAATCTACGCTTTGGGTTTCCGCAATATCTGGCGGCTCGACTTCGATCCGAAAACAGGTCATCTCTGGGCCGGAGAGGTCGGTCAGGATTTGTGGGAAGAAATTCACATTGTCGAAAAAGGTGGGAATTACGGCTGGTCCGTTCGTGAAGGGACGCATTTGTTTGGAAATGCACCGAACGCCGCGTCCGTCCAATCCATTCCGCCTGTGCTGGAGTACGATCACCAGATCGGCAAGTCAATCACCGGCGGAACCGTCTACCGGGGAACTGCCGCTCCTGCTCTCGCAGGTCATTACCTGTACGGCGACTATGTGAGTGGCCAACTCTGGGCTCTGCACTACGACATCGACGCCGGAAAGATTGTCCGGAATGTCTCCGTGGACTGGAACGGACAACCGATCGCCGGTTTCGGCCAGGATGAGAATGGCGAAGTCTACGTGATGATGCCCTCTCCGAACGGGAAAGGGATTTACAGGTTCGTCCAAGAGTGAGACTCAGGTCTCAGAGGAGAGTGTTTCCAATGGGGTGGACTGACAAGTCCACCCCGTTTTTTGTGGAGCCGGTAAGATTTCCTGAACGCTCAAAACCTGTTCATTCCGCGGTTTTTGTTCCCAAAGTGGCGAATTCCGACATCCCAAAGGCGGCCAGCGCGGCTTGGTCGAATGGTTCGACGGCGGTATTACGATCCCCGACTCCAATATCGACCCCCACAACGCTCCGAAACGGTCGAGTGCCGGGGGTCATGTTAATGAGTTGGATGATTCGATCGACAACAAGCTGGGGATCGGTCGGTGTATCAGGGTCTTCGAACATTGCCTGGAACGCGTTTGCCAAAGCCTCAAAGGTTTGCCCGACCTCAGTAGGATAAGTATCCGCACGCCCGTCGATGTCTTCTGGTCGGGGGCTGGTGGGGAATAATTGGGTGGAAAACGGCCCCGGTTCGACGACCACCACATCCACTCCGGAAGACGCGAGCTCGCCTCGCAGTGCCATTGAGTATCCTTCCACCGCCCATTTGCTGGCGTGGTACACACCAAAAAACGGGACGCTCAGCCGACCGGCAATCGAACTGAGATTGATAATGAGCCCTTCCCCTGTGTTTCGCATCGCCGGTAAAAATGCTCGGTTCATGCGATGGATACCCAACACATTGGTATCGAGCTGCCTGGTGAATTCTTCGGGGCTGAACGCCTCCGTGATTCCGACAAACATCTGACCGGCGTTGTTGATGATGACATCCGGCGCGCCCGACGTTTCGAGGATATGGGCGGCGGCACTTTCTACTGAATCGGTCGAGGTGACATCCAGTTCGATGACGTGGAGGTCGAGCCCCTCGGCCGTAGCCAGATCACGAAGTTCGCGAGCGGCTTCAGCGTTTTTTGTCTCGGGCGCTCGCATCGTCGCGTACACGCAATCGACATCCTTCGCGAGCTGCTCAGATACCTGGCGACCAAACCCCGAGCTACAACCTGTGACCACGATCGTTCTATTCATGAAAGCTGTCCTTAATGAGGGGCCTTGATGAGGGGAAGGGAAAAGCCTTGGATTCCTGGATGGGATGAGTTTTGAATGAGGAACGGGACCGAACTGGTCTTCGTTATCGTATCTGTTGTTACGTTCAATAGCGACAGTTTTTTATGACGATTCCCGACCGAACCTTCAGCGGCAACGATCTCTAAAAACATTCCCGAATGCGTTCGATCGTGCAGCAGATGGGTTGAACCCCACGATTGCAGCGTCGTCTTTGGGAGATCCTCTCCGCTCATCGTTTCCTGCTGAGATCTCGGATTGAGGGGCATTTTAGTCAATTTGCACGAATTCGAGCAGCAGTCCATCTGGGTCGGTCGCGCAGACAATATAACGAGCGTCGGGAGCCGCAACCGGATCGGAGAGAAACTCGACCCCCTTCGCTTCCAGAGCCGCCTTCGTCCCCGGCACATCATCGATAATAAACGTCAGCCAGCGAACTCCCGCACGAAACTGCGTTGATCCTTGTTCCGGCGGTGACTCGATTTCCATCAATTTGATCAGCGTTTCCCCCGCCCTCAAGCGGACCTGGCGAAACTCGCGCGGAGCAAGTTGGGCGCCGGATGCACACGTCGCCGGGATCTCGACTTCCTGAACGATCTCCAGTCCCAACAGGTTGTGATAGAAATCCAGCGACTTCTCAAAGTCACTGCAGACGATGGCGATATCGACGACCGGTTTTTGCAGCGAAAACATGGAAGGCCTCACATGAAGACAATCAATCCCGCCAGCATCAAAGCAGTTCGGAGACCAGTTCGCGGCGTTCCAGCAGATAGCGTGGTCGACCGGAATTGTCCGGGAATGTTTGCGAAGGATCGATGCCGAGATGTTGGTACAGAACCGCGAGAACGTTTTCCGGTCGATACGGAGCGTCTAGCGGCATGGCTCCGTTGGAATCGGAAGCTCCCACGATCACACCTTTGCGAATGCGACCACCGGCGAGCATCACGCTCATCACGCGCCCCCAGTGATCCCGTCCGGCGTTGCGATTGATGCGGGGGGTGCGTCCGAATTCTCCCATGCCGACAATCATCACGTCCTCCTGCATCCCGCGTTCTCGCAGATCCTCGACTAGGGCGGCGACACCCTGGTCGAAGGCGGGCCCTTTTTTCTCCATCCGTTTCGCGATATCCCGATGGTCGTCCCAACTTCCCAGCGTATTCACGCGAATGGTGACGAACGTCACGCCCGCTTCCACCAATCGCCGGGCCAGCAGCATGTTCTGTCCGAGTGAGTTGCGACCGTAACGGTCTCGAATCGCGTCCGTTTCGGATTCGATGTCGAATGCCTTCTGGGCAGCGTCTCCCGTCACCATTTCGAACGCCTGGTGCGTGAAGTCGTCCATCGCGTCAGCGACTCCCTCGTTGTCGATCGTTTGTCGTGACGCATCGAAGTAAGAGAGCAGCTTCCTGCGATCAGCGAGTCGATCGTCCGTCAGGCCTTTGAGTAACGTCAGGTTGGGGACGCTGAAGTTCTTGCGATCCGCGCTTTGGACTGTTTCGAACGCATTGTAACCCTTGCCGAACCAAGCGGCGGTCCCGTAGCGCATGTTTCGCGGAATGGAGACAAAAGGTGGGACCCCTTTGCTGTTGGCGCCGCGCAGACGTGCCGTCACCGATCCGATGCACGGCATATCATTCTCGCGACTCTGTCGGTCCGAAAGATAATAGCCGGTTTGTGTCAGATGACTGCTCGTGCCGTGTGATCCCGAATCGTGCCAGACGGCGCGCAGAATGGAAATCTGGTCGGCGATTTTCGCCTGCTGCTCCATGTATTGACTGAAATGAACGCCGGGGATGGACGTTTTTACGGCGTTCAATGGGCCCCGGTAATCCGAGGGTGCCAGAGGTTTCGGATCCCAGGTCTCGTGCTGGGTCGGGCCTCCCGCCATTTCCAGATAAATGACGGCCGTTTTCGAGTGACTTCCGGAACGTTCGGCGCTTTCCGCACTCAGGCGTAGAAGATCGGGCAAGGACAATCCGACGAGACCGCCGAGCCCGGCCTGAATCATTCCCCGGCGTGAAATGCCGTCACAATCGCGTGTCAATCGAGCCGCCATAAGAGACACCTTTCGTTGAGTCTGTGAACTTCGGGGACGATCCCCTGTTTTCGCATCAACATCTTTTAATGTATCTCAAAAGCCGGGTTGAGGTCAAATTTATCTATTCGCCCTCGATATAACGGAGTTGAATTTCGCAATCCGGGAGTTTTTCCTGCAATGCTTTCACCCCTTCTTCCGTGACCGCGGTCCGCGTGACTTTCAGATCTTTCAGATTTTTCAGTCCGGCCAACTTCATGATGCCGTCGTTGGTAACGCCGGTGGAGCCGAGATGCAGGAAGACCAGTTTGTCCATGCCGGTGAGATAATCGATTGCCTGGTTGGTGATCGGCGTGTTATCGAGATTCAGCACTTTCATATTGACCAGCGTTTGCAGCGATTCGGCTCCCGTATCGGTGACCTGTACGCGCCACAGATTCAGGTCTTCCAACGTGGTGATTTTTCCGAGCGGGATCATGGCGTCGTCGAACAGTTGGCTGCATTCGCTCAAATCGAGCATCGTGAGCTTCAGGCTTGTGAGATGTTCGATTCCCGTCGCCGAGACTCCCGTCTTCCCCAATCGTAATTTCCTGAGCGCGGGAAACTTCCCGACCAGTTCCAAGGCGGCATCTTCGACGAGCGTTTCTTTAAGGTAGAGTTCCTGGAGGTTGGGGAGATCTTTGACGTATTCGAGTCCCACCTCGCTGATCCACAAGCCATCGAGCGCGAGCGCTTTCAGGTTTTTCAAACCGGAGAGATGCTCCAGACCGCCGTCATCGACGGTCGTCGAGCCGCTCGATCCGTTGAGACGCAGGGCCCGTAGTGAAGTGAGACCGCTGACATATTTTAAGGCGTCGTTGCCGATCGAGGCTCCACGCAGATCGAGATTTTCGAGTGTTTCCAGACCGGCGATCGGTTGCAGAGCGGCGTCGGAAATCTGGGCGTCGTTCAGCAGGATTGATCTGACGGCGATCAGATTTGCCAGCGGTTTCAGGGATTCATCGGTGATGTCCGCGCCGCGAAAATTGACTTCGATGACCTGGCCGTAGTCGTTCTTCTTCAGGCTGGTGGCTGCTTCCTCGAGCGCGGTGACCGTTGCGGGATCATCGGCGGGAGGAGGCGTCTCGACCGTCTCCTCAGATTCGGAGGGATCTTGCGAAGATGATTCCTCCGCGGGAGCATCTCCCGGCAAGGGTGTTTCTGACGGACATCCCGTCAGAAAGTGCATCGAGACCAGGACCAGGCAAAACAGCGTATAGATCTGAATACGATTCATCGTGCTTACTTCATTCTCATGAGGGATATTTCCTGCGCGACACCAGAGTAACCGGAACACCACATCGTGGTCCACTCAACAGGACCTTTCCGGCGAGGAAGTTCAAATCTTCAGGAACCTGAGAAGATTTCGGAAATCTCGTTCAATTGTGTGCGCGTTCTCCCTATCATCGAGTCAACAATGCTGATCCTTCCCGCGACTGACTCCCATCTCCATGAACGATCCCGCCCCAACGCAGCCCTCCAAAAATCCATTCGTCCGCTTCCTGGCCGCTCTCGGCCCCGCCATTATTACGGCATCCGTCGTGCTCGGTCCGGGAAGTATCCTGGCCAACTCCACGATGGGGGCCAATTACGGCTATCAGATGGCCTGGCTGCTGGTGATCGCCGTCTGTCTCATGATCGGAATGACGGCACTTTCCACCCGGCTCGGCGTGGTGATGGATAAGACGATCGGCGAAGAGATCGCTCATCGCGCGGGACGACCACTGGCGGTCCTCACCGGCGTGACGATTTTCCTGATCGCGTCCTGCTTTCAATTCAGTAATAACCTCGGTGTGCTGGCGGCGATCGAACCGTTTCACGACGGCACTTCCAAAGCGATACCCATCGGTCTGCTGGCTCTAGTGAACGGGACTGCCCTGGCGGCTTTGTTTCTGGCCCGCGATCTTTACAAGTACATTGAAAACCTGATGAAAATTCTCGTCGGTTTGATGGTTTGTGGATTCATCGGCAACCTGATCATGGCTCAGCCCAGTATGAGCGGAATTCTTCAAGGGTTCATCCCCTCTTTACCAGAAGGAACGTTCGAGACCATTCTGCCTAAACGGGGAGTGAACGATACATTCAAACCGGTGATCGCGATGATCGGGACAACCTTCTCGATCGCCGCCGCTTACTATCAATCGTACCTCGTCCAGCAGAAGGGGTGGACGATTAAGGATTACCGTTCCGGCATCATCGATACGTTGACCGGGATCGGCATGCTCGGGCTGATTTCTCTGGTGATTATGTGTACCGCGTCTGCGGCATTTTACGGGAAACCAATCGTCTCCCAACTCACAGACGCCGCCGCATTTGCGAAGCAACTGGAACCGAGTTTCGGTCCCGGAGCGAAATATCTGTTCTGCGCGGGAATCTTTGCCGGTGCGATCAGTTCCTTTCTCGTGAATGCGTTGATCGGGGGAGCGATGATGTCCGACGGCTGCGGTATGGGGGGACGTATGGAGGATCGCGGCGTTCGCATATTTACTTCCATCGCCTTGCTGATGGGATTCGCCGTTGCCTCCTACATTATCATCAAAGAACAAAAGCCGGTGAATCTGATCATTTTTGCGCAGGGAGCGACTGTCATCGGCGGTCCGCTGGTGGCCTGTGTGCTGATCTGGCTGGCGCTGCAGTCC
Organism: Planctomycetaceae bacterium; assembly: GCA_014762625.1. Lineage (GTDB taxonomy): Bacteria > Planctomycetota > Planctomycetia > Planctomycetales > Planctomycetaceae > JABURQ01. Next base: position 19,813 of record JABURQ010000144.1, read on the forward strand.
GACCTGAAACCGAAGATCTCGAATCGCCTGATTATCATTGCCCTGATCGGAATGCTGTTTACCTTCTTTGCGGCCTTGCGTACCGCGCTGAGCGTCTATTATCAACTCACTCCTGACTCTTAACCATTACGGAGAAACACGGGATGGATCGTCGACATTTTCTCACCGGAACCGCGGCGGGGGCCGCGTCTCTGATTGCCAGTTCCTCTCAACACGCGACCGCCGCCGTCCAGAAGACAACGTCGCATCATCCGAATCCAATCGCGGTTTCGACCTATTCCTATTGGCGATTCCGTGCGGACTCGAAGCTTCCCATCGAGGACTGTATCGACCTGGCCGCTGAGGCGGGATTCGACGCGGTGGAAATTCTGCATATCCAAATGTCGCGGGAAGACAACGACTATCTGCAAATGCTCAAACGCCGGGCGTTCACAAACGGCCTGGCCCTCTGTGGCTTTTCGACGCACCAGGGGTTTGTCTCTCCCGACCCCGAATATCGTCAAAAAAACATCGACCACACCCTCAAGTGTATCGAACTCGCTTATCGTCTCGGGATACCGACCATTCGCGTCAATACGGGACGGTGGGGGACGACGAAATCGTTCGATCAACTGATGGCCGACAAGGGGATCGAACCGCGACTGGAAGGTTATACCGACGAGGACGGCTTCAAGTGGGTGATTGACTCGCTGGAAAAGTGTCTGAAAAAAGCCGAGGAATGCGGCGTTGTATTGGGGCTCGAAAATCACTGGGGCTTGGGGCGGACGGCGGAAGGCGTGCTCAAAATTGTGAATGAGATCGATTCTCCCTGGTTGCAGGTGACGCTCGATACCGGCAACTTCCTCGAAAATATGTACGAGCAGCAGAAGATGATGGCTCCGAAGACAGTCTACGTACAGGCCAAGACTTATTACGGCGGAGGCACCTGGTACACGCTCGATATCGATTACGATCGCGTCGCTCAGATCCTTCGAGCCGCCAATTATCGGGGCTATATTGCCCTCGAGTTTGAGGGGCAGGAGGATCCCAAAACCGCGATTCCGAAAAGTCTCGCCAGGTTGAGAAAAGCTTTTGCCTGATTAACGGCCGAACCTTTCCTGTGACTTGCGACTCTGAACGACGAACGCAGAAACGGAGGCTTCTTCTGATGCAAACGTCCGATGAGAGTTCCATACCGGAAAAATTGCGGGAACGTCCCACGGTCGAAACCGCGCGATTGGTTTTACGCCCCTGCTGTATGGAGGATGCGGGCGACATCTATCGTCTCGCCGGTGATCGGGAGATCGCCTACAACACGATGCTCGTCCCCCATCCCTACGAGTTCAGCGAAGCGGAACGCTGGATCGGAACGCATCAGGAAATCTTCGAAAGCGGCCAGGGAGTCACCTTCGGGATCGAACGTCGCGCGGATGCGGCCTTCATCGGCACCATCGGTCTCACGATCTTCGAGAAACATCGTTCTGCCGAAATCGGGTACTGGATCGGGAAACCGTTCTGGGGAAACGGCTATTGCACCGAGGCTTCGCTGGCTGTTCTGAAGTACGGGTTTCATCAGCGGGGACTGCATCGCATTCACGGCAAGTGTTACTCACGGAATCCCGCTTCCGGGCGCGTCATGGAGAAGATCGGCATGCAGCACGAAGGCCGTCTGCGCGATCATATTCTGAAATGGGACGTGTTCGAGAATGTCGAGACATATGGGATTCTCGAGGACGAATTTGGTGAGGAATGATGATGCAGCGTGTGAGAGTATTATCACTCCTCTGTTTTCTGATTCTCCTTGCTCAACCGTTGCTGACGTGGAGTGATGAACCGGCTCTCTCTGCGATCACTGTGACGTCTCCGTATCAACCCACTCCCCAACGTGTGCGGATTCTGAGATCCGGAGCGACGCTGAACCCCGAATGTTCTTTGACGCAGCCGATTACTCTGGTTTATGTCTTGCCGGTCGAGCCGGGTTCGCAAACGCGTTGGGGGGATGCCGTCAAAGCGATTCGCGAGGCGGGGGGAGTGGAGAAGTCGAACGTGGTTTTTGTGTTTCCGGAATTCGCTCAACTTCCCTGGTACGCCGACCACCCCACCGAGAAAACGATCGCTCAGGAGAGCTATTTTCTGAAATCGGTGATCCCAGCTGTCGACAAACATCTTGTTCTGGAACCACGTCAATGTCGGCGAATGCTGATCGGATTCAGCAAGTCGGGTTGGGGAGCGTTTTGTCTGCTGTTAAGACATCCGGAAACGTTCGAAAAAGCAGTCGCTTGGGACGCTCCTCTCATGATGGACGCTCCGGGAAAGTACGGCTCGGGGCCCATCTTCGGCACGCCGGAGAACTTCAAGAACTATCAGGTGAGTGAACTGCTCAGTCAGACTGACATCGAGAATTTCGGCAAAGAAACACGACTCATTTCGCTCGGCTACGATAATTTTCGCGATCATCATCTCCGCATACACAAGCTGATGCAGGAACTGAAGATCCCCCACATTCATCGTGACGGCCCGCAACGCAAACATCATTGGGAAAGTGGCTGGGTGAAGGAAGCGGTTGATTTTCTGCTCGTCGATCCCGCACAATGAGGTGATCTCATCGTGTTTCAGAAAAGATCACCCCATGAAAATTCGGTTCCTCGCGTCGCTGTTATTTGTAATCTCCTGTTTCTCGCTCTCACTTTCCGCCGCCGAGCGTCCCAATATCGTCTTCTTTTTCATCGACGATCTCGGCTGGGCCGACGTCAATTACACGTACGACTTCCTGAAACTCAAGGACCGGAAATTCTACGAAACACCGGCGATCGACAAGTTGGCGAGCGAAAGCCTGATCTTCACGGATGCTTACGCCAATGCTCCGAATTGTGCGCCGAGCCGCGCCTGTCTGATGTCGGGACAATACACGCCACGGCACGGCATCTTCACTGTGGGGGATCCCAAACGCGGGAATCATAAATTCCGCAAGCTCGATCCGATTCCCAATGAAACTGTCCTCGCGGATAACTTCATCACCATCGCGGAAGCGTTGAAAACCAACGGCTACACATCTGCCTCGATGGGGAAATGGCATCTCGGAGCGGATCCCACCACGCAGGGTTTTGACGTGAACGTCGCCGGCAAGGAGTGGGGGAGCCCCAGTGGAGGTGGCTATCACTCGCCGTTGCGTTATCCGAATCTCCAGATCAAAGAAAAAGGAATCTACCTGACGGATGCGTTGACCGAACGAGCGGTCGAATTCATCGAGTCGAATCAGGACAAGCCGTTCTTCCTTTATCTCACTCATTACGCGGTTCACACACCGATCCAGGCTAAAGACGAGCTGACAAAGCATTTCAAAGACAAGAAACCAACTTCGCATCAAAACAACGCCAAATACGCCGCCATGCTGAAAAGTGTGGATGAGTCGGTCGACTCGGTTCTGAAGACTCTCGACCGTCTGAATCTCGACGAGAAGACCATCGTCGTGTTTTTCTCCGATAACGGCGGGCATATGGGAGCCACCAGCAATTATCCGCTGCGTGGAGCCAAGGGGATGCTGTACGAGGGGGGCATTCGCGAACCGTTGCTCGTCAAATGGCCCGGCGTGACGCAAGCGGGGGCTCTCTGTGACGAACCGATCATTGGCATCGACCTTTATCCGACGTTCCTGGAAGTGACAGGAACCGCTCCGCCCGCCGGATACACACTCGACGGCGTCAGTCTTGCGCTGCTGCTGAAAAATCCTGCTGCGAGTCTCGATCGTGAAGCGATCTTCTGGCACTTTCCCGCCTATCTGCAAGGCAGAGGCGACCCGCACGGCGGACCGTTCCGTACGACTCCCGCCGGAGCGATTCGCATGGGAGACTGGAAGTTGATCGAATGGTTCGAGACGGGACGTCTGGAACTTTACAACCTCAAAAACGATCTCAGCGAGACACAAAATCTGGCCGAGACTCATTCTCAGGATCTCAAACGATTACACGATGCCATGAAGCAATGGCGAACAGATGTGAATGCCCCCGTCTCGACCACTCCCAACCCGCAATACGATCCCAACGCGAAAAAATAACTTGGAAAGAATTACGATGCTGCGCTTATTCACTGCCGTCACTCTCTGTCTGCTGACGCTCTGGGGATTGATCAATCCCCTCGACGCTGCTGAATCCAAACCGCTGAATGTACTGTTCATTGCGGCAGACGACTTACGTTGCGACCTGGGATGTTACGGCGATCCGCTGGTCAAGTCGCCTCATCTGGACGCATTGGCTGCGGAGGGCTTGCGATTTAATCGGGCGTACTGTCAGCAGGCGGTCTGTAATCCATCGCGAGCGTCACTCCTGACCGGACGTCGTCCCGATACGCTCCAACTCTACAATCTTGTCAAGCACTTTCGGGACGAGCTTCCCAACGTCGTCACGCTTCCGGAACACTTCAAGAACAACGGCTATTTCACACAGAACATCGGCAAGGTGTTTCACAACTGGCGGACGGAAACGCAAGGGGACCCGCAGTCGTGGAGCGTTCCTGCCGTCATGCACTACAACCGACATGGAGAAGATACTGCCAAAGTCGAGGGGGAAGTTCCTGCGGATCAGGCTCCGCATCCTCGCACGTTCGCGCGGGATGTCCCCGACGCCGCTTATTTCGATGGTCGAATTGCCGATCTCGCTGTCGAAGCGATCGAGGAACGCCAACAGGCCGAGAAGCCGTTCTTTCTTGCGGTTGGTTTCTGGAAACCGCATCTTCCATTCAATGCGCCCCTCGACTATTGGCAACAGTATCAGCGTTCTCAGTTTTCTCTACCCCTCAATCCCGAACCTCCGGAGAACGTTCCCCCGCTTGCGCTGCACGACAGTCGGGAACTGTTCCGCAGTTCCAACGGCCAACCGCCGACCGACCAGGAGACGCTGGAACTCCGCCACGGCTACTTCGCCGCCATTACGTATATGGACCGTCAGGTCGGAAAAGTCCTCGCGGCATTGGAAGAGGCGGGGCTCCGCGATAACACGATCATCGTCTTCTGGTCGGATCATGGTTTCCATCTCGGGGAACACAGCCTGTGGTGCAAGACGTCCAACTTCGAATTGGACGCCCGCGTGCCGTTGATTATCGCTCCCCCGAATTACCAACATGCCGGACAGTCCACCGATTCCCTCACCGAACTGCTCGATATTTATCCGACCTTGGTCGATCTGTGCGATTTGCCGAAAGTGTCCGGTTTGGAAGGAACCTCTTTGGTACCTGTTCTGAAGAATCCCGAACTCTCCTCCAAAGATTATGCCCTCACCCAGCATCCTCGCCCGGCTTACTACAAGGGACAGCCGGATTCGATGGGCTATTCGCTGCGGACCGACCATTACCGCTACACCGAGTGGCGGGATTGGGAATCCGGAAAAGTTGTGGCTCAGGAATTATACAATCATCAGACCGATCCAGGGGAAAATCATAACGTCGCCGCCAAACATCCCGGTCTCGTCAAAACTCTGAGTCAGAAGCTGAGTGCGGAATTCGGGCTGAAATCGGCCCCGTGAACAATTCGCGTTCGCGAGCGAATCCGGTTACAATTCCTTTCTATTCACTAAGAGATGATCACCACTGCGGAGTCCATCATGCGGAACCTTTTCATCGCTGCTCTAATTCTCCTGACCTCCATCGTTTCCTCGTACGCCGGTGAAGAGGGCTGCGAAGCGAAAATGCCGAAGGGCGAATGGATTTCACTCTTCAACGGCAAGGATCTGACCGGCTGGACCCCGAAAATCCGCTATCACAAATTCGGTGATAACTACGCCAACACCTTCCGCGTGGAAGACGGACTTTTGAAAGTCCGTTACGACGGCTACGACGAATTCAAGGAGACCTTCGGGCACCTGTTCTACAAAACACCCTTCTCGCATTACAAATTTCGGGTTGAATACCGTTTCGTTGGAGAGCAATGTAAAGGGGGGCCCGGCTGGGCAATCCGGAATTCGGGTGTCATGTTGCACGGACAGGATCCCAAAACGATGGCGATCGACCAGGACTTCCCGGTTTCGATCGAAGCCCAGATGCTGGGAGGAGACGGCGAGCACAAACGGACGACGGGCAATCTCTGCACGCCGGGCACGAACGTGGTGATGGACGGCGAACTCATCACACGCCACTGCACCAAATCGAACTCCAAAACCTATCACGGCGATCAATGGGTGACCCTGGAATTGGAAGTCCACGGCAACGGCCTGATCAAGCATATCCACGATGGCAAAGTCGTTCTGCAATATGAAAAGTCTCAACTCGATCCGCGCGACGAGAGCGCGAAACCTCTCATCAAAGACGGCAATCTGATGATCTCGGGAGGCACGATTTCACTGCAATCGGAAAGCCACCCGCTCGACTTCCGCAAGGTCGAAATCATGTTGCTGGATGAGTAGGCAGATAGCCGGCATGCTCGGTGTGCAAGTTTGATTAGTCGCCCACGCTATCGATGACTGGCCAGCGCAGTAAAAAAACGCCCCGCGATGATTCGCGAGGCGTTTTGCAATTCGGTCTTGGAAGAGTCTCGATCAGACCACTTCCCAGCCTTTAGTATATTCTTTCTGAATATACTTCTGGGCTTCGGGAGCATTGGTCGCGACGAGCGATTGGGCGTCCCAGTCGAGTTTCTTGCCGGTGCGGTAAGCGACGTTCCCCAACAGGACCGTCTCCGTGAGTGCCCCGGAGTAATCGAAGTTGCACAAGGTCGGTGAGCCTTCCTTGCACGCCTTGATCCATTCCTGATGATGGCCGATCGAAGGCGCGATCGTTTTCGCGGGGGGCTCGAAGTTGGAGAATTTGTCCGTTGGGAACAGGCGGTATTTGCTGTAATCCGCGAACATCATTCCTTCCGAGCCTACAAACATCACGCCGTTCGCCGGGACGCGCTGGCCGTGAATTTCTTTCGGAATCATATTGCCGTCGTACCAGGTGAAATTCACGGGCACGAGGTCGCCACGAGCCGGGAATTCGTACGTCACGCTTAAACCGAGCGGACAGGTTTCCGGATGCACTTCAGGACCGGTCGCTTCCGCGGAAGTCGGGTGACGCAGTTTCAGAGCCCAGAACGGCAGGTCCATGTAGTGACAACCCATGTCGCCGAGTGTTCCTTGCCCGAAGTCCCACCAGCGACGCCATTGGCCGGGGTGGTAGGTTCCTTTGTGGAACGGACGTTTGGGAGCGGGACCGAGCCAGAGATCCCAATCAAGATTGGCAGGCGGTTCCTGAGCTTCTTCGGGGCGATCTCCTCCGCCCCAGCCTTTACCGACCCAGACGTGAACTTCGTTCACATCGCCGATTGCTCCCGATTGGATGATTTCGACGACGCGGCGGTAATTGTCTCCCGCATGGATTTGCGTTCCCATCTGAGTGGCGACGCCGTGTTCTTTGGCGGCTTCCGCAATGATGCGGGCTTCCTGAACCGTGTGGGTCAGTGGTTTTTCGCAGTAGACGTGTAACCCTTGACGGATCGCACGAATCGTGGCGGGAGCGTGATGGTGGTCGGTGGTGGCGACGACGACGGCGTCAATTTTCCCTTTTTCGGCGTCGAGCATTTCCCGGTAGTCGGAATACTTCCGGGCTTCCGGATACCGTTCTCCGATTCGTCCCAGGAACGTGGAATCAACATCGACGAAAGCGACCAGATTTTCGGTGGCAACGCCGTTAATATCCGCCAGCGCTCGATTGGCCGTACCGACGCAGGCGATATTGAGTTTTTCGTTGACGGAACGGACTTTGGCGGAGGCGGTTCCCGTCCACAATCCGGTCGAGATGGCGGCGGCTCCCGCAGTCGTGGATTTCAGGAAATCACGACGTGAGAAATTTTGAGACATCATTCAATTCTTTCTTAAGGAGTAAAGCAGGTCTCTAACAGCCCGTTGAAAAACTCGATTTTGCTACGAATGGATTTTGAGCTGAATCACATCGTCATAAATTCTCGATGAATCATGGGATTCACCTGCGAATTTCTTCCTTGTGCTCATCTCAAAATTCTCATTCTCGCGGACTAATCCGTTTCTCAACACGCTGCTAGGAGGTGTGATAGTGAAGGCGGGCACTCGATTCATCAATCAAGATCGATTTATCTTACCCCGCTCAGGACCGGGTCGTAAACCCGGATTTGAGGGTGATCGGGAAAATGGCTCGCATCGTGAAGTGAAAGTCTGTCTATTGTTCGTTCAGGCCTTCTTCGTTCAGTTTGGACGTTCCCAGTCCCGCCTCCGCTCCCGGAGGGAACACAAACGTGGGAATGGGGGTGTTTTGGAAGTAGGAGCCGACTCGACCGGTGAGCTGTTTATCGAGGGTTTCCTGGATCGACGAGTTGGCCTGGACGAGGACAAACATCGAATAGTTCGAGAAGGTACTGCTGGTCTGCCAGACCGGTAAGCCGTCTTCCTCAATCGTGAGAGAACAGGTGATGTTGCGGACGCTGGCCGATTCGGTGTTGTTTTCCGGTTCTCGAAACAGTGACGGCCCCAGTGAAGAGCCGCTGAAAGGATCGCTTCTGCGGTTGTAAGTGACGGTCCGTCCCGCCTTCTCTTCCGTATTGAGGACGAGTTGGAACAGGCCGTTCGGTTTCACGACCGAACCTCGATCCTCGAGGATTTGTGTGTAGTGAGCGGCGGCTTGCGCCCGGACGCTTTGACTGCCCGGGTTGCCACCGCCCCCTTCGGAGATATTAGCCACCACGGAGACCGATTTCCCTTCCAGCGGAATTGATTCCGAGGAGAGGTTGGCGGCTTGGATCCGTTGTTTTAGGGAATCGTCGGGCAAATTGACTGCGGTGAGATAAATGGTCGGCTGTCGCGCCTGGGGAAGCGGTCCGAAGAAGACGATGCGGTCGTCGATATTGAACGGGACCATGGTCTGATCCGGGAACTCGTAATTCCAGGCGACCGCTTCGCTGGGAAGATTGACCAAATAACGATTGTCGAGCAGAACGTGATTTTCGTCCGCGAAACGGAGGCTGCTGGTCGGTCGTGGAAGCGGGAACGAGGCGATTTGTTCTCCTGAGTTCAGATTCCAGGCGTAGAGGAAATTATCGGCGCCCCGCAGAACGGTCACCGCGAACAGTTCGCCATTCGTATGGAAGCCGGCAGAGGTCATCTCGCCAGGAACGCTCAACAGTCCCAACGGTTTTCCGGTTCTCGATTCGAAGAGCATCACGTGATCGCTGTCCTGAATCGCCAGGATGTTATTCCCGGGACTCACGCCGGGAACGGTAATCTCCTTGATCTCGTAAATGAGTTCGCATGCGGGGAGTTTCCAGGCTCGCAACCGATTTTCACCACTGAGGGTGATCAGATGAGTGTCGTCGAGAAGGCGGGCGGCTTTGACTTGTTGGTGAGGTTTGATCCATTCCCCATAATCCGAGAGAGCCTGGTGATTCCCCGGTCCTTCCGGTTCGAGATCGATGAATGGTCGAAATCCGACGTAATGAGATTCCTCCGCCGGGTTCCAGATATCGAGTCGGTCTTGTCGTTCGGCGTCTCGCGTGACGACCAGATTCCCGGACGGACTGAATGAGATGGAGTCGGAAGGATACGGCAATTCCATCGTGTCGATTTCCTTGCCTCGATTCAATTCGTAAAGTTCGAGCCAGGACTTGAAGACAATCGGTTCGCCGTAGAAACGGAACTTGTTTTCCTGAGTCTTGCGTGTGACGAGCGCCTTTCCGGCAGAGGCATCGGAGAGAAAGAACTGGCTGAAATAACCTTCGCCTCGGGGGAGTTTGAACTCGAGCATGTCGCGGATCAAAGGGGCTTCCGCCACCGGCGCGGGATCCGGTTTCGCGTTCCAAGGGCCGGTCGGTAGTTGGAGCGGGATTCCGGTTTCTGTGTTCGCGATGGTGATCGGCGGCAGCAGCGTATCGACCGCGAGTCCTCCTGCGGTGATGACGTCCCGCGCTTTATCGAACAGTTCCACCGGTAGATCGACCGTGATCATCGAGGCGCCTCGAATGTCACCCGCGATCCCGACCACTTGCGATTCGCTCACCGGCCAACGAAAGCTGTTGCGATGTTTGGCGGGAGGAATGAGATAAACCAACTCTCCCACCTCAAGATCGACGACGCCATGTCCTTTGAAAAGCAGCCGTTTTTTATCCGGAAACCAGGCGAGACCTCGTTCGTCGTCGTTACCGCGACCGGTTGCTTCCTGGAGTCGATCGTATTCCTCGACCAGCGTGATGTCTTTTTCAAGTTCTCCGGTCTGGAAATTCCAGACGAAGATCCGTCCTTGCTTTTGCGCGGCGACTCCGGCCGCGAGATGTTTGCCGTCCTGAGAGAAGGAGACTCCGGTCGGATTGGCGACGAATAGATCAAATTCCGGACCTTCCAGCGACGGAAGCTTCTGCTGAGTCTTGAGGTCGTAAGTCTCGATCTGCGGCGTGCTATCGCCGAACTTCGATTTCAGTCGAAAAATCGCTAAATAGCGTCCTCCGGGACTGAGAGTCGTTTTCGTTTTGTCGAAATAGCCGATGCTCTCGATGGGGACTTCGTATTCAGTCTTCCCGGAAGGGAGTTCGATCATCCGCGCCGTCTTTTCAGTGATCACCAGCAGTTGTTGATCGCTGGGGAACATGATTTCTTTGACTCCTTCGATCGAGATCGTTCCCAGACTCTCGCGTTCAGCCACATCGTAAACAGCGACTCCTCCCTTGCCGAATGTTCCTGTCGTTGTGGCAAAGTATCCGGCCTGCGGGCTGAGAGCAGGCTTTGCGAAGAAATCGAATTGAATCTGGGATTTCGATTTGCGACTTCCCGTCCGCATGTCGTAGACGACAAAGGATTTCCCGAGTTGAAAGGAAAGGTACGGACTGAAGCATTTCGGGAGCAGAACCTCATCGCTGATACCGCTTCCCAGTTTGACATTCAGGCCTTTGACTTTACCCGAAGTGTCGTACATCAATTCGGCGAGGGGAGGATCGACTTGAGCGTTCCAGCCGATGGGAGCGCTGATGGTCGGTTTCTGGTCGTCGCCGAATGGAGTCTTGTTTTTCGCGAAGCCGGGTAAGTCCGAGCCCTGTTCCGGTTCTCCGGTGTCACTCTCTGATCGGCGATTCGCAGTGTTAAAAGCATCGTTGCCGGAACTCTTGCTGAAACTGGTGTTTCTGGGCGTGGTGTTTTGTCTTGGTGTACGTGGCGTGGATGGCCCGGTCTGCGGACGATTTGGTGGGGGTACAAAATTGGGGCGACTGGGGGGAGGAGGGGTGTTTGGGGCAACTTGCTGCGTCGGCTGACCAGAGGAAGAACCGCCGGAGCGGCTGCTGAACAGAA
>JABURQ010000084.1 GCA_014762625.1 Planctomycetaceae bacterium
GAACCTGTTCCCGGAATCAATCGCTCAAACGACCCACGAAGTTCCGTGAAGAACCCTCTTTTTCGATCTCACGCAATTCTCACTGCGACCCTCGCCAATTCAACGGATCTCATTTTTTGGGGAGGGAGAGTTCGGCTCAGGCTCTATCCAGCCCACTTCAAAAGATGAGGGCAGAATCTCAAATACGCTTCGCTTTGTAGGAGAGCGGGCAGTATTCTGGCCTCTTGCACAGCACACATTGACAGGCCTTCGTTTCCGCGGAGAGAGTTTGTTGCTGCCGTGACTTTCGAGAGTGTTCTTGTTGCTTAGGGCCTTATCAGCCCGTTGAGAAACCCGATTTTGCAGCGATTTCTTCCTTGTAGTCATCACAAAGCTCCCATTCTCGCTCACAAATCCGTTTCTCACCACGCTGTTTCCCATCGCCTGCCCTGATTTGACTCTCCGTCACTCCCTCGTCGGCAAAGCGCGTTTGGTAAATCGCGTTTCGGGGTAGATGTACCCTTCGGGCAAGGTCAGTCCCTCTTTCGGCATCACGCGAAGGAAATTACCGTTCGCAACCTTGGTGCGAGTCTCCGGCTTCAAGTGTTTCAGCAGCGCGTTGTACTTACGGATTTCCGAGCGATAGGTAGTAAATGTGCCGACCTTATCCGAACCGAGAATGAAGTTATCGGGATACTTTTCGATGAACGCGACCCATTCCGGTCGAATCTGGGGATCCCCCTCATCATCGATCATCACCTCTCCTTCTTCATCTTTCTGAATCAGATAGTTCTCGAAGACCACCCAGGAGAGATCGAGACAGACATGCGATTTGTGTTTCGCCAGCACCTGCTCGTCAAGCAAATCAATCAGATCGTCGACGACAATTCGACGACTGATCCCCGAATGACACCAGATGAACTGCGTCTCTGGAAAGGCTTCGAACGAGCGCAAGATTTCATCGAGATAACGAGTCTGTAAATCCTGCCCGTTGTGGGAAACCGGGGAGATGTTGTGATGAATGCTCACAGGCAATCCGAACTCTCCGGCAAAATCATAAATCCGCAATAACGACGGATGATCGGCACGGGGACGTTCTCCCAGCGACAAGTTGGTGAGATCATCGTGACGCGACATCACTTCCCCGATACCCTTCCATAAACCCGGAAACTCCTTGATCCGTTTGACGATCATGCCGACGGCTCCCAGATCGGTACCGTTGAACCCGCAGATGAAGGGATAAAGCCTCGAAAACTCTTTCTCAAATCGTTCCGGTTCGCGCTGTTTGAAGTCTTCAAACGCCAAAGCGATCACGTAATCGGTATCGCGGGCGCGGGTAACACGCGAACTGCTACTGAGATAATAGGGGGAACGAAAAGCGTCGTCCTCGGACCATTTCTTGACGAACGGCATTCCGGAGACCATCGCGTGGCTGACGTTACATTCATTCATCCGCTGCAACAACAGCAACAACCGAAAATGCCGCGAACCTGCGGGTAAAGTATCTCCTGCTTGAGGAAGTTGCTCTTCGTCATCTTTCAGATAGGAACCGTTCTGGAGAAAGTCGAGAATGTGGACGTGCACGTCAGCGACGGGGACGGCGTCCATTGGATGTTCTTGAGCGAAAACAGAACAACTCGTAGCGAAAAGAATCACAGGAAGCCAGAACAAACGCAACATTAGAGATCTCCCAAGTGAACCGTAAGACGACACGAGTCTAACCCAACAACGAGTGCTATTCACTGAAATTGTGGGACCAAATCGTGAACTTCCCCCCTTGCCCCGCTAGACTGAAAACACCATCTCATTTCACTGTTCTCGAAAGAATTCAGGGGATTCCGTATGAAAGTGCTCAGGATTGGCGTGCTTGGTCTGTTGGTGTGTCTCGGATCGATTCTCGCCGCCTCCGCGGCGGATGCGTCGCGTCCCAATATCGTCTACATCATGTCGGACGAGCTGGCCTACTACGAACTCGGTCACATGGGGAATCCCTACATTCGCACGCCTCACATCGACAAGATGGCCGAGGAAGGAATCCGCTTCACTCAGGCTCTGGCCGGCGCTCCGGTCTGTGCCCCGCTCCGCTGTAACCTGATGACGGGTAAACATGCCGGTCATGCCTCCGTCCGCGCCAATGACGGCGGGACACCTTTACGCAAAGAGGAACCGACGATCGCCTCGATGCTGAAAGCCCGCGGTTACGCGACCGGCGGGTACGGGAAATGGGGCTGCGGCGGTCGCGACTCCACCGGCGTTCCCGAGATCCACGGCTTCGATGATTTCTTCGGCTACTACGATCAGGTCCATGCACACTCGTACTATCCCCCGTATCTCGTTCGCAACAGTGAAGAAGTGAAACTGGAAGGCAACGTCGGCGGACGTCACGGAGAGACTTATTCGCATTATGAGATCATCGACGCGGGACTGGAATTCATCCGCAAAAACAAAGACCAACCCTTCTTCGCCTACTTTCCGATCACGCCGCCGCACGGCATGTACGACATTCCCGCCAGCGACCCCGCCTGGGCGCAATACGCGAATGACCAATGGATGCAGGATCCCGATGTTCCGGGCGACGTGAAGAATTACGCCGCGATGGTGACGATGGTCGATAACAATCTGGGGACGATTCTCGATCTGTTGCGGGAACTCGATCTGGAAGAGAACACGATCGTCTTCTTCACCGGCGATAACGGCGGTCAGGATCGTTTCAAAAGTCCCGAACACCCGCGTGGTTTCTTCGGACCGAATGTGAATCCCAGAAACGGCGTCGAGTTTCGTGGCGGGAAGGGGAATCTCTACGAAGGGGGTTTGCGAATTCCCTTCATTGTCCGCTGGCCGGGAAAAATCAAAGCGGGACAGGTCAGCGATCTGCTGTTCTATCAACCCGACGTGTTGCCGACGCTCGCCGAGTTGACGGGAGCGACTCCTCCCGACGACATCGATGGCATCTCCATCCTGCCGACATTGCTCGGCAATGAAGCCGACTGCTGCCAGCCGGTCACGCACGACTATCTCTATTGGGAATTCGGCCCGCAGACGGCGGTGCGTGTGAATCACTGGAAAGCGATCCAACCCGGCAAGAACAAGCCATGGGAGTTATACGATCTCTCGCAGGACGTCAGCGAGACGACCAGTGTGGCCGACGAGCGTCCGGAGTTACTGGCGCGGATGAAACAATATGCCGAGGAAGCCCACAAACCGGTCGAACCGGGCGTCTATCTCGACCCAACCCGCCAACGACACGAAGCCGACCGACGCGCCAAGTGGGGGACTTCGAAAGATCAACCCGGTTCGCGTATCAAAGGGAAAGTGAACCAGATCAAAGCGAAGAACCTGATCCCTGCCGAACAGATGAAAGTTCACTCTGTCAGCAGCGAAAACACCGCCAATCGCAAGAACGCCTTCTCCGCCATCGACGGCGATCCGCGGACACTGTGGCATACTCAGTTCTCACCGAAACTGATCGAACATCCGCACGAGATCGTGATCGATCTCGGCAAGAGTTATGAGATTGAAGGCTTCCGTTATCTGGCGCGACAGGATGGCGGCTGGAACGGTGCCTTCGCGAAGACAGAGTTCTTCATCAGCGAAACAGTCGACTCATTCGGCGATCCGGTTCTCACAACCACTTTCAAGAAACTGAAGCCGGCCCAATCCGCTGACCTGGAGACACCCCAAACTGGCCGGTACGTCAAAATCCGCATCCTGTCGGAAGTGAACGATGGCCCCTGGTCCTCGGCAGCAGAGATTGGTGTGATTGGAAAGTGAGGGAGTCATGCAAACCGACTGGACGGAGAACCAAGCTCATTTTGGGTATCGATCTGGTGTGACTCGCACGGGTTGCGTCGTTCTGCTTTTCATTGGCTTGCTGTTGGTCATACTCATTCTGCCAGCGATCCAACAGTCTCGCGAGGCTGCACGAAGGAGTACATGTAAGAACAACTTGAAAAGCCTCGGCCTCGCAATTCACAACTATCATGACACCTATCGAGGTTTTCCAACGGGATGCAGAGGGCCTCACGGAACTCCTCCCGAAACACAATGGTCCTACGCTCCTTTTCTTCAACCCTTTCTCGCAAAACTGCACGTCGTTCAGGCCGATTTCACCCGACCATGGGACGCTCCTGAACAGAGACCGTACAAGGATGGAATGGGAGCTCTTTGGCAATGGGTAGAGTTCAAATGTCCTAGCGACCCACGAACTTTTGAAATCTACGGTCAACCTCATACCAGTTATGTGGGGATGTTGGGTGTCGGTTCCGAGGCGGGATTTCTGCCACGCGATGACCCGAATGCCGGCTTCTGGGCCTACGAACAGCAAACCACATTCGATGACATCACCGACGGGACCACCCATACGTTGTGTCTCTTGGAAAGCATGCAGAATACCGGCTGCTGGCTTTCGTGCGGATCGCCCACACTCCAGGAACTCTCTGTCGACAAGAAACCATACGTGTCCGGGGCTCTCGATGACCAGGGGCAATTCGGAAGTGCCCACACGGGTGGTTGTCAGGCCGTGTTTGCTGATGGCTCAGTGAGATTCATTGGATCAAATATCGATCCTGATGTGTTTCGCGCCCTCTGTACAATTTCTGGAGAGGAATCGAAACACGAGTATTAGTGGCGAGTTTCCTAATGATTCCCCGCTTCGCTTATAACCCTCATTCACTCTCCCCAGACAGTCTCACAATCGCCTGGACCGGGTAATGATCGGACGGGTAACGTCCGTTCTCATTGGTGTAGTTGATGACCGATTGCAGCGTTGTGAAGTCTTGAGAATGCAGGATCCAGTCGATGCGTGATCCGGTTCGGTTGCCCGTCCAGCGACTCGAGGTCGATTCATTCTCGCTCCGCTCGGGAAACGTGTTTCGGTAGGAATCGACGATCGGAATTTCGTTGCCGCGAGATCCCGAGATCAGTTCCTGATATGGTTGCCGATCTTCGGTGGTATTGAAGTCGCCGGTGATGATGAAAGGAAGTTTCTCTGCCATCAGCTCTTCCGCCTGCTGGCGGATCAACCGGGCAGATTCGAGTCGGGCGGTTTGTCCCCGATGATCGAAGTGTGTGTTGATGAAGACGAACGTCTCGCCGTCGTTCTTCCGGTCGCTCAATTCGACCCAGGATACCATCCGCGGCAATGAGGAATCCCAGCTTTTGCTGCCAGGGACTTCGGGAGTCTCACTGAGCCAGTAATGCCCGGAATCGATTACCTCGAAACGCTCCTTCTTGTACATCACGGGAACGTACTCTCCTTCTTCGGTTCCGTTTTGACGCCCGACGCCGTGGAAGCCGTATTCCGGCAGCCGCTCCTTGAGAAACTCCGCCTGAAACTTCAACACCTCCTGCATTCCCAGCAGGTCTGGATCGAACATGCGGATCGTTTCCGCCACCAGATACGACCGGTGTTTCCAGTGATTCTCGCCGTCGTTCGCTGCTCCGTAGCGAATGTTAAAGCTCATCACTTTGAGGGGCTGTTTCACGGCGTTCCTCTCTGATTCTTCCTGGGCGCGTAAGGCTCCCGGAATGACACCACAGATCCAGACAATGATGAGAAGTCGAACCATTGGAACGCGGCAGGTCGGGAAAAACATGGTTGCAAGTCCTGGAGTTAGGGAACCGTCGAGTGAGTGAAGCCGGGTCGATCGCATTAGGAAATCGCTCAACGAACACAACGCTTTCCAGAATAACGAATATTGGCCAATCATGGAGGCGTCAATTGGTCGCGAACTTCTCTTGCAGAGTACGAGTACCGCCGATAGAGGTGTAAAACGCGAACAACGCCATTGTCAGAAGGACGCAAACACCAAAAACGGTCGCCGTCACATCGGGGCCCACCCAGTTATGGTCGAGGAGACAGGTGGCGACGATACCGTTGGAAACGAGCATCGTGCCGGCAGCCACAATTCCAAAACGAATCAACAAGAAGGCGAAAGAGCCGTAGTAGATGAGAAACATCACTGTAATCGTTGAGGGATTAGTCACGAGATGAGAATGCCAAAAGAGCAGCATCAACGGACTGGCGACGATTGCCGCCCACCAGTTATTTTTGAGAAGTGCTCTCCACAACACCAGGTTGATGGTGAGATAGGTTCCCAGTCTCATCGCATGATAGAATTGGCTCAGCAGATTCATCATGCCTCCTCGGATCCCGGAGAGGGATTTCAACTGACCGAACTGCACCGGCTTAGTAGTGCCTCCTGTTTCTTTCCAGAGATAATCAAGATGAATCTGATGGCAATCCATCAAGTAATAGAGATAAGGAAGTGCAAGACCTACGACGAGACCGGCGAGCAGGCTCTGACCGACAATCGGATCGCGCCAGCGACCGGCCATAGCACGACTCCAGACCGTCAGGATTCGGGGCCAGAAGCGACGCATGATGGGCTCCAACGCCAGATAGTACAACCACATCATAAACGCAGCCCCCGCCGCCAGTCGCAGGGTCTCTCGCAAAAATTCCAGCGTGAAACCCATTTCCAATCGGTATTTGACAGCGATAATCGTGAAGGCCAACAGAGCAAACCGCCAGCCGTTTCTCTTATCCGCTCGCCCGTTGGAAACGTTACGCCATGAGAGAATCATGAGAATGGGCAGGATCAACATGCTGGTGAATTCACCGAGCAATTTCCCAATCTTTTGAATGTCTGCCTTAAATTCTTTGATGCTATACGAAGAGGCTTTTGCTTTTGTTTTTCCCTTTTCTTTTGCTTTGACGAGCGGGACGATCGCGTTGGTTCGGAGATCGGATTCCACCACGCGAAAATAGACCAGGTTCCCCGCCTGTTTCACGATCTCAATCCGTTCCAGATTCTCCGGCAGCTCGATTTTGGTCTCGTCGTCCATCGGTTTGGGGGTATAGACCAGATATTCGTCTCCCCGCACGGGAGAGGAAGCAAGTCCCAGCGTAGTCACATCAAATCTTTCCTGTAGCTGCTGCTGCTGTCGCTCGACGAGAACATCGATCTCTCCAGAACCTGCCCCATTATCACTTCGGGCCGTATCAATCAAGTTAGCGGCTGCGAACAGGCGACGATCGATCGAAGCGAGAGATTCCGTACCCTGCGCAGATGGACCGGACTCCTGTTTGGAGATCGAATTATAGACCGGATCTAGAACCACTCTCAGTTCTCTGAGCTGTTTTTGAGAGTTGAGCCGGAGTGCAATCATACCGGGTTTATCAACAGGGGGATCGTTCAGGCTTGGCTGCGACATTCCCCAAAACATGGGCATGCCAAGAGTTAATGGATAGGTGAGCTTATCAGGACTTTGACGATACCAGAACTCCCAGTCCTGCTGTGTCGACTCTCCGTCCGCACGGGAGAGATTCAATTGATAGCCAAAGTCTGTAACAGCGTCGTCCTCCTCATCAACCGGCTTCTTTTCGACCAAATCCAGATTGACCAGCAGATCATGCGCCTCTTGGGCAAGCATGGCTGGTGAATCATACTCACTCATGTTTTTCGTCAAGGATTCCCGCCCCGCGAAATAAACAGCGGCGACCAGTTCTATCAGTATGATCGTCAGATAGATTCCCGCTTTCGGCAGCGACAGCAAACCGCTACCGCCCGACGCGGCCACCATCTCGGGGGAGGGTGTCTCCCCCGCGGCCATCGCTGCCGCTAACGGATCGCCGCCCGGAAGAGCCAATGCGACGGACGAAGCAGACGCGGGACGTTCGGGCGCTTCTTTCTCAAGACATTGAGAGATCACATGCAAAACGACGGGATCGATGTCGGTCGAATTACTCACCAGTTGGGAAACCGAGGAGTCTTCGTGGAGGCGCATTAACTCGGGAATGGGTCGTGGTTTGAGAACCGACTTGCCCGTAAAGATCTCATGTAGAATCAAACCGAGCGAAAAGAGATCGCTCTGGATGGTCGCCTGCCCGCGTGTTAACTGCTCCGGAGCCATATAAGCGGGTGTCCCGGCGATCTCTCCCTCTTCGACATCCACGGCGAGTTTCGCCAAACCGAAATCGGTAATGCGAACCTGTCCACGACCATCGAGCATGATATTGGCGGGTTTCAGATCGCGATGCAGCACTCCTTTTTCGTGAGCCGCCGCCAATCCCGCACAAATCTGTTGGGCGATTTCGACTCCTTTGTCGTGCGGGAGCTTGCCGATTCGTCGCAGCAGAAGATTCAAATCTTCGCCGTCGATGTACTCCATCGACAGAAACTGTTGCCCGTCGACTTCGCCGATGTCATACACGCGACAGACGTTGGGATGACTGATCTGTCGGGTGAGTCGAACTTCATTAAGAAAGTATTCGAGGCGTTTGGGATCCTCGGAAAGTTCCGGCGGCAGAAACTTGAGCGCAACGGTGTGCCCCAGTTTGAGATCGTCGGCCCGATAAACTTCTCCCATCCCCCCCTTACCGACCATCGACACGATCCGGTATCGATTGTCAATTTTGACGCCGGGGAGAAAGCGACCGTGATGCGAATCGGCGGACGAAGCCACCGACGAATCCGACTTACTCTTGGGAATGACGGTCGGCTCATACGCAGCCGACAGCGCAGCGCCGCATCCCGAGCAGAATCTGCTCGATTCAGTGTTTTCCAGAGAACATGCGGGACAAGCAACCATCAGAAGAGTGATGATATCCACGAAAACGCGGAAATGCTTGTGTCACTTAAGATTAAGGAGCATTTTTCCATCATCACGAACGGCGCATAAAAGAAGCTCTCGGCACAACCAGCCGCCGAGAGCTTATGAAAGACAGTCGAGATTACATGTCGAATTCAGCGATCCCGATCAGGCGTTACCAGTTCCACGTTCTTTACGAACCCGCCGGCATCAGCGTTTATCACTTGATCTTGAGTGTGCTGATAAACCCAGACGGAAAAAGGCTTCACCGTCACCTTCACGCGATTCGAGGAATCACGTTGTCTGCAAATAATTATCTAAGGGTTAACACGGACAAGACTAGAAGATTTGCTCCATACACGTCTCCTCCGAAAGGTTAAAAAATACCAAGCATGTTCCGGAAAGGTACCTTTTCGTGACGTCTCTTCCATGTTGTCGTCCATCACTGAAATCGTCAATTACTTTTTTCTTGGAAACCGTCTTTCAGAAACTCTCTTCACAGATTTACGACGCGAATCGGTCTCTCAATAATTCGATTGCAAAAGGTTTTTTTCGAGGAAACTGAACTTCTCCCGAACTGACAATTCGCCGTAAATATTTTTGGCGGAATTTGGAAATTCTTGATCTCTCCTTCTTCATTTCTGAACGGGCGACTATTGCTGCTTAACATCGATGCCACCTGCCGAAAAATTGATCACCTGACGATATCGTCGAGACACTTCTGGGGAAAAATCCTCTCGAACGGGGCCTGTGTTCAACGTCAGAAGTGGAACTGTCGCTAGATTGGGCGATGTCGCCCCTTTTTCGGACTGTTTTTTGCACATTCTTCCCGGAAATAACGGATCCTCGGTTATCTTAATGCATCCGTCCCTGAACTGTACTGACTGTTGATTGACCCGCTATGACAATTCGCGTCTCGTTGTTTCACCAGACTGTTTACGAATACGAAGATTCGACCACACTAGGCCCGCACACGGTCCGCCTGAGGCCTGCCGCTCATTCCCGAACGCCGATCAAATCGTTCTCTCTCACCACCGAACCAAAGGATCATTTTCTCAACTGGCTGCAGGACCCGTTCGGCAACTTCGAAGCGCGGTATAATTTCTCCAAACCGACGAAGCGACTCTCGTTCACCGTCGATCTAACGGCTGAGCTGACGGTCATCAATCCCTTCGATTTCTTTATGGAGGATTATGCGGAAGAATATCCGTTTGAGTATCCCGACGATCTGCAACAGGACCTTAAGCCGTATCTCTCCATTCGCGAATCGGGCCCCTTGCTGACCGAATATCTGAAGACGTTCGACGTCTCGCCCCGGCGCACGATCTCCTTTCTGGTGGAGACGAATCAGAAAATCCAGCAGGACACCGGCTATCTGATTCGGATGGAACCGGGCGTGCAAACCTGCGAGGAAACTCTCGAACGAAAAAGCGGATCGTGTCGGGACTCGGCGTGGCTGCTGATGCAGGTGTTAAGACACTTCGGCTTCGCGACGCGATTCGTGTCCGGTTATCTGATCCAACTCAAACCGGACGTGAAATCGCTCGACGGGCCGAGCGGTCCGGAAGAAGATTTCACCGATCTGCACGCCTGGGCCGAAGTCTATATTCCGGGGGCGGGCTGGATCGGTCTGGATGCCACTTCGGGGCTCCTCGCCAGTGAAGGCCATATTCCCCTGGCCTGTACTCCCTTGCCGAGTTCGGCGGCTCCGATTGATGGAACATCGAGTCATCCGGCCAGCAACTTCGAGCATACGATGAAAGTGACCCGCGTTCACGAAGATCCGCGCGTCACCAAGCCGTACACCGAACCGACCTGGAATCGCATCCTGAGCCTCGGCGATGAAGTTGAGGAGGCGCTCGAACGCGGCGATGTCCGCCTGACGATGGGGGGCGAACCGACGTTCGTCTCCATCGACGATATGGAGGGTGACGAATGGAATACCGCCGCAGTCGGACCGGCGAAGAAACGTCTGTCCGAAGAATTATTGGGGCGTCTCGAACAACGATTCTCCAACGGCGCACTGCTGCATTTCGGTCAAGGAAAATGGTATCCCGGCGAGCCGTTGCCTCGCTGGGCGATGACCTGCCTGTGGCGAAAAGATGGTGAACCGATCTGGAAGAACGAAGAACTGATCGGTTCCGAACAGCAGGAAAAAAAGGTGAGCGTTGACGACGCGGCACAATTCGTCGAAACACTCTGCGATCATATCAGCGTCGAACCGAAGTGGGTTCAACCCGCCTATGAAGATGTTTGGAATGTGATCAACGAAGAACAAAAACTACCGGTCAACGTCAACCCGAAAGACTTCGATCTCGACAAAGCGGAAGAGCGGGCGCGGTTGTCTCGCGCGCTCGAAAAGGGAGTGACCGAACCGACCGGATTTGTGTTACCGCTCAAACGCGCCTGGTGGCAGGCTCAGCCGAAATGGACGAGCGGTCCATGGCCGTTCCGCAGTCCCAAGTTATTCCTGATTCCCGGCGACTCGCCGATCGGATTGCGTCTGCCGCTCGATCATCTACCGGCGAAGAAGAATCCAGACGATCCGCGACCCGATATTTACGAAGTCGATCCGTTCGAACCGCGACGCCCGCTGCCCAAATACGTAGAGCTGCGACACGCCGTCCAGCAGGCCGCTCTGGAGATGCAGGAAGCGCGCACTGAATTTCAAAAGCCGGGGGAACGCCCCGAGCGGGAAGAACCGGAACAGGTCACCACCAGCACCGGCGGACCGGAGAGCGTGGTCCGAACCGCGATGTGCGTGGAACCGCGCGACGGACAACTGTTTGTCTTTATGCCGCCGACCGAATCGCTCGAAGATTATCTCGATCTGACAACGGCGATCGAAGAAACCGCCGAGCAACTCGACACCCCGGTCGTTCTGGAAGGATATCTGCCGCCGCACGACGACCGAGTCGAAACGATAAAAGTGACTCCCGACCCCGGAGTCATTGAGGTCAACGTCCATCCGGCGAAGAACTGGCGCGAGCTGGTCGATATCACATCCGGAATCTACGAGGAGGCTCATCGCTGCCGGCTCGGTACCGAAAAGTTTCAACTCGACGGACGACACGCAGGGACCGGAGGCGGGAATCATATCGTCGTCGGCGGTAAATCAGTCGAGGACAGCCCGTTTTTGCGACGTCCCGATCTGTTGGGAAGTTTGCTCGCGTATTGGAACAATCACCCGTCGCTCTCCTATCTGTTTTCCGGATTATTTATCGGCCCGACCAGTCAGGCTCCGCGAATCGATGAAGGACGTCGCGACGCGGTGTACGAACTGCAAATTGCCCTCAACCTTCTCAAAGATATCGAGAATCCCCAGCCGTGGCTGGTGGACCGCCTGTTCCGTCATCTGGCGGTCGATCTCACGGGGAATACCCACCGCGCGGAATTCTGTATCGACAAGCTGTACTCGCCCGATTCTTCGACCGGCCGCCTGGGTCTCGTCGAGTTCCGCTCGTTTGAAATGCCGCCTCATTCGCGAATGAGTCTGACTCAGCAATTGTTGTTGCGGGCGTTAATCGCGAAATTCTGGAACGAGCCGTACGACCGGAAGGTGATCGACTGGGATACCCAGTTGCACGACCGCTTTTTATTGCCTCATTTTCTGATGTCCGATTTCCGCGACGTGATCGCCGACCTCAACAAGTACGGCTTCGATTTCGATTACGAATGGTTCCTGCCTCACATCGACTTCCGCTGTCCGCATATCGGCGATGTCGAGTACGACGGTTTGAAACTCCAGATACGCCAGGCGATCGAGCCTTGGTATGTGCTGGGAGAAGAAGCGGCGGGCGGGGGCATGACGCGATTCGTCGATTCCTCGACCGAACGACTGGAAGTCAAAATTTCCGGCGGGATCCCGGATCGCTACACAGTGACCTGTAACCAGAGAGCCATCCCGTTATCGCCGTCCGGAGTCCAGGGAGAATTCGTGGGGGGAGTGCGTTTTCGTGCGTGGCAACCGCCGAGTTGTTTGCACCCGACGATTCCGGTCCATGTCCCGTTGATTTTTGACGTCGTCGATACGTGGCAGAATCGATCGATCGGAGGTTGCAAATATCATATTGAAAACGAAGGTGGCTTGAACCCGCCCACCTTCCCCGTGAATGCCCTCGAAGCCGAAAGCCGGCGAGCGTGCCGTTTCTTCCGCTTCGGTCACACGCCGGGCGAAGTGACCATTCAGGAGGAACGGTCGGATCCCCACTATCCGATGACCCTCGACCTGCGGCGTCCGATCCGATATTGATCCCGGAACTGGCGAATTCATCGGTTCCGAGGCAGACGAACGGGACTCTCAGAGCTACAATACAATTCGCGTTCCCAATGCAGCCTCGGATTCTTTGTTTGACATGGCCACTGATACTCAAACCAATGGATTCGCCGAATTCCTCTCCGGTTACCAATCCCGCGACAAGGTGTTCGACGAATTGTATGCAGCACCGGGGGAACCGCGCGAACACTGGCAGCGGTTTCTGGAGCGTTTCGGCGAACAAACGCCCGAGAACATGGCGGATCGGTGGGATTACGCGAACCGCATTCTGTGGGAAAACGGCGTTACGCTGAGCCCCTTCGAGGACGAAACGACCAACCTGCGGCCGTGGGAAATCGATTTACTGCCGCTGGTCTACGAAGAGAAACACTGGGAGCCGGTCAGCCGGGGAGTCGCCCAGAGAGCGATGTTGATCGAAGCGATCGCCAACGATTTATACGGACCACAAAAGCTTCTCCAAAAAGGGATTCTTCCCCCTGAAATCCTCTATCGCCATCCCGATTTCCAACGAGCGTTTCAGGGATTGCCGCGCAAGAACACTCCGATGTTGCTCTTCGGATGCGAACTCGCCCGTTCGCCGTCCGGTTCCTGGTTTGTGATGGCTGACCGGACATCGGCTCCGGCGGGGATCAGCTACGCGGTCGAAAACCGCATCGTGATTTCCAAAACACTTCCGCAGGTTTTGCATCAGTCGAACGTCCATCGTCTGGCCCCGTTCTTCGTTCAGATGCAGGAATCGATTAAACGGATGGCGCCGGGGGGCAAATCGAACCCGACGGTCGTCGTCCTGAGCTCCGGTCCCGATCATCCGTATTACTTTGAAGACGTGTTTCTCGCCCGGTATCTCGGGTACACACTCGTCGAAGTGGATGACCTGACCGTGCGCAAGAATCACGTCTGCATTAAAACACTCGAACGGCTCGTCCCCGTGGATGTGATCCTGTGGCGATCGCCGGAGCGTAATTGCGATCCGCTCGAATTGATCGGGAAAAGCCCCGACGGCGTCGCCGGACTGTTGCAGGCCATTCGTCACAAGAACGTCGTGGTGACGAACGGGTTTGAATACGGCCTGCTCGATTCACCGGTGTTCATGCCGTTTCTTCCCAAAATGTGCGAAGAGTTGCTGGGGGAGAAGCTTGTTCTCCCCTCGATCGCGACCTGGTGGTGCGGCCAGCCGGACGTGCTCAAATACGTTCTCGAACATTTGGACGAATTGGTCATCAAGCCGGCGTTCGTCGAATCGGGAAGCGACGAATTCATTGCTTCGTCACAGACGGGTGCGGAATGGGACTCTTTGCGGGAACGAATTCTGGCTCATCCCGAACTGTACGTCGCCCAGGAAAAGATCGAACGCTCGTCCGCCCCCTGCTGGGTGCGCAAGGATTTGCAAACCGGACATATCGCCATGCGAACCTTCGCCGTCAAAAACCTCGAAGGGTTTGAGACGATGAACGGCGGCCTGGTTCGCGTTGCGGGGGACACGAAACCGATCCCGCTGTCGATTTCGGCGGGCGAATTCAGCAAGGATGTCTGGGTCTGTTCTGACAAACCGGTTCCGCCGGTTTCGTTGCTTTCCAAAATTTCCGCGCCCGCGAAACTGCGACGCGCGAACAACCAGCTCCCGAGTCGCGCGGCCGACAACTTGTTCTGGCTCGGTCGCTATCTGGAACGTTTCGACTTCGCCGGTCGTCAAATTCGTAAGATCACCGAACGACTCATGAGCGAGTCGAGCGACCAACCGGTCGACGACGTGCTTCCGGTGATTGCTTCTCTGGCTGAACTGGGGCTGATTCCCGAAACGTACCGCAAGGTCTCGGCCTGCCCTCCTCGCAAGGAACTGGAGGAAGCCTGGCCGTCGATCGTCACGAACGAAGAAAAGCCGGTGCGATTCGCCCGGCAGATCGACGAAATCCAGCGTCTCGCCAACACGGTCCGTGACCGCCTGTCGGAAGATTTGTGGCGTGCCATTCGCTCGATGGAAGATATTCAAAAACCGCAGAACTCCACCTTCCCGCAACTTTCTTTGAGCAAGCTGTTTGAAGACCTCAACCAGTTGCTGCTGCATCTTTCCGCCATCACGGGACAAGTGACGGACGGTCTGATTCACGGCCCGACGCGACGATTCCTGCTGATCGGGAAACATCTGGAACGGGCTCAGCAGATGGGACGCACGATTCAACATTTCCTGAAGCATCATCGGGAAGATGACTTGCTCCCGTTGATCACTCTGCTCGACATCGCCAACAGCTTACTGACTTATCGCACTCGCTATCGCGCGAACATTCACATGTTACCGGCGATCGATCTGCTGGTGACCGACCTGGGCAATCCACGTTCGATCATCTATCAGTATCGAGAGATGGCCCGATTGATCAAAGAACTTCCGCGGCAGAAACGGACGCCGCAACTCTCTCCCGCACGCGAACTGGTGCGACGCAGCATGTTCGAGTTGCAATCGATTCTTCCCGATACCAGCGAACCGGTGACCTGGAACAACTATCACACCGCTCTCGAGGGATTCCTCGCTGAATCCAAAAACCGAACCAAAGCGATCTCCGAAGAGCTCACCCAATCGTACTTCCTCCACGCCGGCGAAGCCCGCCAAATCGAGCAATCGCTCGAGGAGGAACGATTGTGAAATATCGCATCTCGCACACCACGCGTTATATCTCGAATAACAAAGTCGGGATCGGCATGAACCAGGTCCATCTCTCCCCGCGAGAGACACCTCACCAGCGCTGCGATTTTCACCGCATTTACGCCGCCCCCATTCCGTCCGTCAGCGATCGACGCGTCGATTACTTCGGGAATCAGGTGCATTACTTTTCATTCGAAAACGGCTACCGCGATCTGGAGATCAAATCGATCAGCCGCGTGGAAGTGACTCCCAAACCCCTGCCCGCCGACGAGGAGACTCCTCCGAAGGAAAGCATTCTGAATGAGATTCAGGGGGCGTTGAGCCCGTCGATTCTTCATGCGCGCGAGATGTGTTGCATCTCTCCCAATATCCCCCAGTTTGACAAACCGATTGTCGATTACGCACGGGCCTCTTTTGAAAAAGATACGGCACTGTTTGTCTGCTTGCGGGACTTACTGGGTCGGTTCAACGACGACTTCAAATTTGACGGCACATCCACGACCGTTCACACTCCCGTAGGAGAGGTGTTCGAGAATAAACGCGGTGTGTGTCAGGATTTCGCGCAACTGTTGATCGCCATGCTCCGCGGAGTGGGACTTCCGGCTCGATACGTGAGTGGCTATTTACGAACCATTCCGCCGCCCGGACAAAAACGATTGCGGGGAGCGGACGCTTCGCACGCCTGGGTGAGTGTGTACACCGGCGATCTCGGCTGGGTCGATATCGACCCCACTAACAATCTGTTTGTCTCGGAAGATCATGTAACTGTCGCCTGGGGACGAGACTACACCGATGTGGCTCCCGTGCGAGGAATCGTCATCGGAGCGGGCCCTCACTCGTTACGAGTGAGCGTGGACGTCGAGCCCGATGAAGGAGCCCCGGAAATCGTGGATGAAAACGCAAAATCTGCGACTTCATAAATTCTCACACAATCTTCTTCGAAAAAAGCGAAATCTTTTTTGGTCCCCGCTCCCACTGTCATTGGTGGCTTATCCCGCACGAATGCGATTCTCGTCGAAGCAAGTCTCTCTGTTTGCAGTAGAATAGGCTTGTTCCAGGCTGAGGATTGATTAGAGTAAGAAGACCCTTTCGGGCATATTGCGTAGAGCGTTTTGCTCCGCCGAATTCCTCTCAATCCAATCGGATTGATCGAGGGCGCAGTGCAGCCGACTTCAGGCTGAATACCCACTAGAGATGCAATGGTTGTGTTGTATTCTTACACATTCACCAGGAGATTTTTTATGCCGGGACTTGCTTCAGATAAGCTCTGGAAAAAACGTTACGACCAGATTGAATCCGAGGTTGATACGATTCGATTCCCGAACATCGAAGATGACTTCGATCAACATGAAGAATGGTGCGAAGCAGTCATTGATGGAGACGTCAAAAAAGTTCGCTTCCACGATTACAACGAAGTGTTCGAGGTTCCAGGATTCTATGAAGAACTCTTTTACGAACGGCTTGAATGCTGTTCGCCGAGTTACCTCACCAACCTCCTCAACAGTGTGATGGAGGAGTATCGCGAATCTCCCAAAGACCTCCGCGTTCTGGACGTCGGTGCCGGAAACGGCATGATGGGTGAAGAACTGAAAGCCAAAGGGGTTCAGGAAGTCCACGGCGTCGATATTATTCCGGAAGCCAAAGAAGCCACCTTCCGCGATCGTCCCGAAATCTATGAAGGTTACCACGTCGTCGATTTGACGGACATCCCCGAAAAAATCGAAGAGGAATTGCGGCAGAAGAAGTTGAACTGCCTGACGACTGTCGCCGCTCTCGGATTCGGCGACATTCCTCCGCTCGCGTTTGCGAAAGCGCTCGATCTGGTCGAAACGCCGGGCTGGATGGTCTTCAACATTAAGGAGAACTTCCTCCGCGAACAGGACGATTCAGGCTTTTCCAGATTGATCCGCCGTCTGAACCGCGAAGGTTACATTCAGACGTATTGTAATCGGCGCTATCAACACCGCGTCTCCATCGCTCAAGAGCCGTTGTACTACGTGGCGGTTGTGGCGCGCAAATTACGCGATCTCGACAAGACGCTGTGGGATGCCATCGACGAGATGTAATTTCCCGACGTCCGAACGGTCATGACGCAACGAGTTCTCGCATCGAGCGAGAACTCGTTTTTTTGTGGTGTGAAAAGTTGGGAATTCCAGGAGACGATCCGCTGGACAACCGGGCGAATGTTCGGACAATCGGACGTTGACCTCATTTCCCTCCTTCCTGGTTCCGCTTTACGCTATGTCGCTGTTGTCTCTTGCCAACGTCACGTTCACCTGGGATGCCGACCCCATCCTGGATGATGTCTCGCTCGAAATCGAACGCGGCGAACGCATCGGTCTCCTCGGACGTAATGGAGCGGGGAAATCGACATTGATGAAAATCTTCGCCGGAGAACTCGACCCCGACGAAGGGACCGTGCGTCCCGAAAAAGGATGCCGCATCGCCCGACTCGTCCAGGAAGTCCCCGCGGAGACCAGCGGCAGCATCGGGGAAATCGTCGCCCGCGGGGTCAGCGACGAACACGCCGCTGAGAAAAGCCATCTGGTCTCGAAGATCCTGTCCCGCATGCAACTCGCTGAGACGACGGAATTTTCGACGCTCTCATCCGGCATGAAACGTCGAGTGCTGCTGGCACAATCTCTCGTCGAAGAGCCGGATATTCTGCTTCTGGACGAGCCGACCAACCACCTGGACATCGACGCCATCAAATGGCTGGAAAACTTTCTGCAGGTTTATTCGGGCACGCTGATTTTCATCACGCACGATCGGGAATTCCTTCAATCGCTCGCCAATCGCATCATCGAACTCGATCGGGGACGCTTGTTCGATTGGACCTGCGATTATCAAACGTTCCTCAAACGCAAAGCCGCCGCGCTCGAAGCGGAAGAAAAACAGAACGCACTGTTCGACAAGAAACTGGCCGAGGAGGAAGTCTGGATCCGTCAGGGGATCAAAGCCCGCCGCACCCGAAACGAAGGCCGCGTCCGGGCTCTCAAAAAGATGCGGGAGGAACGAAAAGCCCGTCGCGAAAAAATCGGGAACGTCCGCATGCAGGCGGTCGAATCGAATCGCTCGGGACGGCTCGTCATCGAAGCCGAAGAGATTTCGTTTGCCTACGACGACCGCCCCATCATCCAGAACTACTCGACCCTCATCAGCCGAGGCGACCGGATCGGCATCATCGGACCGAACGGTGCCGGAAAATCAACCTTGTTGAAACTTCTGCTCAAGGAACTCGAACCGCAATCGGGGACCGTTCGACACGGCACAAATCTCGAGATCCTCTACTTCGACCAGCTCCGCGAACAGATTTCCGAAGAGAAAACCGTCGTCGAAAACGTCGGCGAAGGGCAGGAGATGCTGGAAGTTAACGGTCAGCGCAAACACATCTACGGCTATCTCCAGGATTTTCTGTTTACCCCCGAACGCGCGCGGCGACCCGCTCGTTCTCTCTCGGGAGGAGAACGAAACCGGTTACTTCTCGCGCGGTTGTTCAAACGCTCTTCCAATCTACTCGTTCTGGACGAACCGACGAACGACCTCGATCTCGAAACCCTGGAACTTCTGGAGGAGTTGCTTGCGAATTACAGCGGAACCTTGCTGTTGGTAAGCCACGACCGGGCCTTTCTGAATAACGTCGTCTCGGCCATTATCGCTGTGGAGGGAGACGGAACCTTACGGGAAATCGACGGCGGCTACGACGACTACCTCCGCGTCGTCGAGCAGGAAGAACGCGCTTCCGAACCGGAACCTCCCCCAACAACTGAGACGACCGAGTCTCCGGCCTCTCCTCTTCCGCCTCCGCCTGCCAAAAAGAAACTCAGCTACAACGAACAGCGGGAACTGGAGCAGTTACCACAGAAAATCGAAGAACTCGAAACCGAGCAAAACGAGCTCACCGCCGCCATGTCCGATCCCGATTTTTTCAAACAGGATAGCGAAACCATTACCGCTTCCACCGGGCGGATGGAGGAAATTTCCTCGGAGCTGGAACATTGTTACAGGCGATGGGAAGAACTCGAAAGCTGAGCGAAATTTGTTTTTTCAAGTGTCGAAGATATTCCTCAGGATTGAGGTCACAAAACCGGAAGTCAAATCATGCGACTTTTTGAAGGCACTCCGTTCGACCGTCCGCCGCGGTGCGAAGTTTGCGAGCAACTCGAAGCAGATTGCACCTGCCCACCGCCGGAGCCGAAACGGACTCCCCCTCAACAACAAACGTTGAAAATCACGTTGGAAAAACGGAAGAAAGGAAAAGCCGTGACGGTGATTCGAGGGCTCGCGGCAGACAACGACCTCAATTCACTGCTCAAGGAATTGAAATCGGTCTGCGGAGCGGGAGGATCGGTACAGGATCAGACGCTCGAAATTCAAGGAAATCATCTCGATCGTCTCCCTCAAAAATTGCGGAAACTCGGATATCAAATTCAATCATGAATTCAATCGTGGACAGCCGAGCCTGAGTTCCTATAATCGACAACATATCAACGATTCCTAATTTACCCCTGACAGGAGAATCTCTCGAAATGCATCTGCGAATGACCCAGTTCCTCATGGTTTTGGCGGCCTCATTGGCAGTTGGTTGTGGCTCCGGTGACGGCGATGGAAGTACGCCAGAAAATGACGCCTCGATCGAAACTCCCGACTCGACGGTCGTCGAGACACCGGAAGGAGACGAAACCGTTCCCGAGGGTGATGCCATGGAACCTGCTGCAGAAGAAGCCAAGGAAGAAGTCGCTACGGTGCCGACCTCTCTCGAAGTGACTCTGGGAGAAGGGGATTTGCTCACGGGAATTCCTGGGACGGGCCCGCTGAGCGACGAAGAGATCGAAAAATGGCTGGCGGATCCGGTCAATCACATGGAACTAGAAGTTCAGCTTCCGATGGGTCTCAATGTCGGCAAAATTCCCGCCGGCGTGATCGAAGAGAATCCGCTGACGAAAGCGAAAATCGAACTCGGGCGACAGCTCTATTTCGACACACGCCTCTCCTCCGATAACACAATCAGCTGTGCCAGCTGCCATCACCCCGACAAAGGCTACGCCTTCGATACGCAATTCGGCGTCGGTGTGGGGGGACAAGAAGGCGGCCGTAACTCACCCGTCAGCTACAACCGGATCCTGTCCAAGGAACAATTCTGGGACGGTCGCGCCGACTCTCTCGAAGCGCAAGCGGTCGGCCCGATCGCCAATCCGATCGAAATGGCCAATACACACGAAGGAGCCGTTAAAACGCTCAAAGAGATCCCCGGATACGTCAAACAGTTTGAAGCGGTCTTCGATGACGGAGTCACGATCGATAACGTCGGTAAGGCGATCGCCGCGTTCGAGCGAGCCATCGTGACTGGCCCCTCCGCGTTTGACTACTACGAGCAACTCAAACCGCTCAAAGCTCTGGATGAGGAAATCATCAACGAGGATGAAGATCTCAAAGCGAAGTACGACATGCTGATGGCGGGTGCGAAAGCCAAACCGATGTCGGAATCTGCCGAACGGGGTTACAAACTCTTCTTCAGTGAAAAAGTGAACTGTGCCGCTTGTCACGTGGGGGCGAACCTCGCCGACGAGAAGTATCACAACCTCGGCATCGGAATGGACGCCGACGAACCGGATCTCGGACGCTTCGCCGTGACCGGAGAAGAGAAGGATAAAGGCGCCTTCAAAACACCGACCATTCGGAACGTCGAATACACGGCTCCCTACATGCACGACGGCAGCCTGAAAACGCTGGAAGAAGTGGTCCAGCACTACAACAAGGGAGGCACTCCCAACCCCTGGCTCTCTGACAAGATGAAGAAACTCGACCTGTCCGATCAGGATGTCGCCGATCTGGTCGCCTTTATGAAAGCCTGCTCGGGAGACTTCCCTCCCATCGAGCACGCACGCCTGCCGGAGTAAACTGAAACGCTTAATCCACTCCATCTCCCAGCCTCGCCTGATTGATTTCAGGCGAGGTTTTTTTGTGATCGAGTGGAAACCTTAATCCGCGAAGACCGCACTCGCCTCGCAACCATTGACCGTAATTGTTTCAGAAGAAACTATGTCAACAATCACCCGAGGCTCCAACCCTCGCGCGGCTCACGTCCGAGGAACTGTTCCGCTTCGGGAGCGTTCGGAATCTTCATGTTTTTCGCGTCCCAGACGATTTTCTTTCCGGCGCGGAACGCAACGTTCCCGAGATGATTCGCCTCAGTCAGCGGCCCCGCATAACTGAACGGGCTCGCCGTCGGTGTTCCGTTCACACACGCTTCCAGCCATTCTTCGTGTTGCCCCGGAGAATCGGGAATGAACGGCTCGGGCGGTGTGAAGTTTTTGAAGTTCTCTTCCGGAAGCAATTTGTACTTGCTGTAATCGGAGAGCAACATTCCTTTCTCACCGATAAACAGCACGCCGTTATTCCACTGCGGAATTTCTTCATCCCGCCAGATTTTCGGTTTGTGGTCCCCCTGATACCAGGAGAGCTTCACGGCGGGCAAATCCCCCATGCGTCCTTTTCGGGGACCGTACTCGTAAACCGCCGTCATCGAGGCGGGCGCAATCTCCGGATGCGGTTCGGGACCGAACGCTTCGATTGTTTTCGGAGCATCCAATTCGAGCGCCCAATACGGCAAATCGTTCCAGTGACTGCCAAGATCGGACATCGTCCCGTTCCCGAATTCCCACCAACGATACCATTTGGGACCGGGGAAGTAGACATCGTGATACGGTCGTTCTTTCGCCGGACCGAGCCACAAACCCCAATCGAGATACTCGGGAGGCGTCATCCCGACTTCCGGACGCTCCAGCACAAATACGCGGTCGTTATTTTTCTTCGCATCCTCGGCGGACTGCCGACCCCACGCCCGAGAGACCCAGACGTGCGCTTCGCTCACCTTTCCGATCGCCCCGGACTGGATCAATTCGACGACACGGTGGTAATTGGGGAGGCCGTGAATCTGCGTCCCCATTTGCGTCGCCACCTTGGACTTGGCGGCTTCGAGCGTCACCGCCCGCGCCTCGACGACGTTGTGCGTCAACGGCTTCTCGCAATAAACGTGTTTTTTGTTCTTCAAAGCGGGCATCGTCGCGTAAGCGTGCGTATGCTCGGGCGTGCTGACGACGACCGCGTCGATCTGCCGGAGGTCTCCCTCGTACAGTTTGCGAAAATCCTTGAACACTTTGGCGTTGGGGAATTCTTTCGATTGCAGGTCGAGCCAGCGTTCGTCCACATCGCATAAACCGACGACGTTCACCGGGACTTTGCTGTAGGAAGTCATCGTTTTGACGTTCCGTCCGCCGCGACCGCCGACGCCGATAAAGGCGACGTTCAGTTTTTCGTTCTGATTTTTCGCCGACAGAATCGCCGGAGCGGCGAACAGGCTCGCACCGGCTGCCGAGGTTTTGAGAAAATTCCGACGTGTGAATTTTTGAGACATACGACCTTCTCCACTTATGCTAATTGCTAATTTCCAGTTGCCAGTTTCTACCGACTACGCCAACTCGAACACTTCGTCCATCTGTCGAGAGACTTCGGCGATGCGATCCATATCTCCGCCCGGCACTTCCGCCGCCGCCCAGCCGGAAAATTTCATCTTCAACAGTTCCTCGCGAACCGCTTTCCAGTTCACGCTTCCGGTCCCCATCGGCATGCCGAATCCCTTCCGCAAGCCTTCGTTCATGGCGACGTTGAGGTCGAACTCTTTCAGGTCCAGTTTCTTGATGCGGTTCCCGAGAACTTCGATCCAGTGCTCGGCCACACCCCAGCGGATCACATTGCCGATATCGAAATGCACGCCGACGGCAGGCGAATCGATCTCATCGACATAGGTTTTCATATCCATCGGGCTGATGAGAAACGACGCCCAGACATTTTCGATCAGAAACTTAATCCCCTGCTGTTCCGCATAAGGTGCGGCATCTTTGATCGCGGCCTGCGTCTCCTGCCAGTTGTCCTTGTACGACTTCTTCTGATCGTACCTCACCACCAGTAACAACGAGGTGCCACCGAGAGCCTTGATCCGGTCAACCCCCTCTTTCAATTGATCGAACGGGACCGCCACCAGTCCGTCGATAATCAGTCCCGATTCATCACGGGCCTGTTGCCAGGCGTCGACATCCTCGGCTTCGGCAAATCGCGGTTCGATTCCTTCATAGCCCAATGATTTGACCTTGGCGAGCGTTTCGCCCATCGGTCGCGACCGATCCCGCACCATACTCCATTTGAGCGATTTCCGAATCCTGCCCGCGAGCGGTCCCGCGGCAGACGAAAGGGACGGAGCGGCGAACATTCCGGCGGCAAGAAGCCCGGAAGTCTGTAGAAACTGTCGGCGTTGCATAAGGTATTGGCCTGCTGAGTAAATGTGTCTTTGGCCCTAGTATGGAGACTCGTAAAGAATGTATCAAGAACCGTTTACGCGTTGTTCTGATTCCTGCACCGCAGGAGACTTCATGAGGGCCACAAAATGCTGAACGAGACAGGCGACTCCTCCAAGTGCCAGCGCAAATATGATGTGGATCGCCTGCTCTGTCATCATCTCGAAGATTTTTCGCTGCCGATCGAGTTCGTGCGGTATCCAGGCGATCGCGAATAACCATGACGAGAGACAACCGATGATGAAATACAACCTCGCGGAACCGCCAACCGAATACGCCATAAAAGCCCAACCAACAATCAATACACCCATGGCCAGCATAAATTCAGCATCCCCGGAATTGGGTTGATGGGATTGTAATGGCAGCAAAGTCAACAGAAACAAACACGCCAGTGGTGCCAGGCGCGTTCGTAATTCCGGCAAGAGAAATAACATCCCCAGTACCGTCGAAACATGGGCCACCAGTCGAATGTTGGTATTTTCGACCAGCGTCTGTTCGACCTGGAAGGAACTCGCAATAAATACCAGATTACGGATGAGCGGGACGAGTATCAGAACCAAACCGATTCTCGTCATCCAGCGGGGATTCTTTTCCATCGGCGAGCACCTGATTCGAAAATCCGATTAATCATCAGCAAGTGTAACAGAACTTTCGAACACCGCAAAAAACGCCGGTGAAGATTTCCCCCACCGGCGTTAGAGATCACTTCAGAGCTGAGTATTACTTCTTCTTCAGTGTCTGCATGTATTTCACGATATCGACCAACTCCTGCTCGGTCAGCAGTTTCTGCACATCGGCCGGCATCAGAGAAATCTTCTGCTTGACCATCTCTTCGATGGCCGACTTCTTGACCGTCTTCGGAATCGCGTCCGCTCCCTTGAGCGTTACGCTTTCGGGAGTATCACTCACCATCACCCCGCTGATCGAGGTGCCGTCTTCGGTGACGATCATGTACGTCTCGTAGTTGTGAGCGACCCCCGCCGACGGAAACAGAATCGATTCGAACATCGCCTGCGGCGAGAGTTTCGAGCCGATTTCCGAAAGGTTCGGGCCGACTTCCTTGCCGATCTCGTTCACGATGTGACATTTGGCACAGGTGCCGGTCGTGTTGAACAGCAACTTCCCGCGCGTCGGGTCGCCGCTCATTTTGACCAGTTCCGTGATCGGTCGCAGCGGACGATTGTTTTTCGATGGCGGCGACGGGAAGAGTTTCTCCGCCTGTTCCTTGATGTCGCGCCACTGGGCCGTATGCAGGCCGGCGGCGACCGCAGGCGTCAACGTGGCGTCCAGCTTTTTCTCTTGAGCCAGAGCCACCAAGCGTTGAGCCCCGTTGCGGGTCTTCGCGAGGGCGCGAACCGCCTGACGCCGCAGTTCCGCATCCTCACTCTTGTCGTTGACGATCGGCAATAACAGCCCCACCAGAGCCCCCGAACCGGTGTTCCCGAGAACCTGCAACGTCGCCTCGGACTCTTTCGGATCTTTGGAGAGAATGGCCTGTTTCAACATCGGCCACTGCTTTTTACTGATGAGCAATGACGCCGCCGCAACCCCTTCTTGAGTATCCGGCTTCTCCTGAGCGAGCTTGAGAACCTGCGGGTAACGTTCTTCGAGGTTGAATTTATCCACCAACGTGATGAATTGCAGCGTTCCGGCCTGCGAATCGAGGATCTCATCGAGTGCGGTTTTGTATTCCGGATGCTTGTCGAAATCGAGACTACCGATGCGATTAAGGGCCTCCCCGCGAACAAACGACACTTCCTGAGTTCGTTCCAGATCGCCGAACGCCAGATTGGTCAGCACTTGATTGCGTAATTCGACGTTCGGCTGGAAGTCCATCGAACGAAAGAGATACGGCAGATACTCGGTCGGTGTTTCACTATCGGCGATGATCTTCGCCAATAGCTCGGGAGTCTTCGTCCCCCGCGAGCGCCAGACAATAAAGCCGACCTGTTCGGACATCAAATCTTTCCCCGGCAGATAGGCCGCCAGACATTCATCCCAGCGTCCCCGCGCGGCAATCCCCAACGCTTCCAGCATCCAGCGGTCATGCACGTCGGTTCGTTCGGCGAGTTTCGTCCACAACTGGGGAACCATCTCCGACTTCGATTCCGCCAGGGCGATCGCACATTCGCGACGCACCTGGGGAGACGGATCGTCAATTAACTGCGGGACAATCTGCGCCGGCTCCATGCCGAGACGACGCGACAATCGCAGTCCGGCGATCCGGATTTGATCGTTGTCATCCTCGAAGGCTTCCTGCATGTACCGTTGGCCCTGTCCGGAAAGATTGCCCAATAACCAGAACGCCCGCACTCGCAAGTGATCCGGGGCTTTCGAGGTCCACAGTTTTCGCAGAGCCGGTTCCGCTTTCGTCCCCTGCTTTTCCAATGAGGTCCAGGCCATATAGCGGGCCGCCATGTTCGGGCTTTGGAGAGCTTGAACCGCACCGTCAATCGAATCGAAATCGTAAGTTGGCATTTTGTAGGGAGAGTTCGGAAGCGCCACGCGGAACAGTCGCCCGCGTTCGATATCCCCCTGGGCATGACCGCCTACACCGGGGTCGTACCAGTCGGCGATGATCAGCGAACCGTCCGGCGCGACGCAGACATCCGACGGACGGAACCATTTATCTCGCGTTCCGACCAGAATATTTTCGATCTCCGCCGTATAACCGGCTCCGTCTTCTTCGACGTGATACGCCCGCACGACGTTCGGTCCGGCGTCGCAGTGAATCAGCTCGTTAACGAACCGTTTGGGTAACAGCGAGCCTTCGTAGACGAGAATTCCGGTCGGCGAACCGGCCCCGGTTTGCAACAGATTCGGCGTCACCCCCGGATCGTGTAAGTGCCAGTGACGTTCGGGAATCTCTTCCGACATGCCGGTGCGATAGTCGCGCCAGCCGGCCCCCGTCAGTTCATCTTTGTAACCGTAGTTTCCATATTCCATCACGAAATTGATTCGCACGCCGCGATTACCGTCATCGTCGTTATCCGATTGCCAGATGTTGCCGAATGAATCGACCGCCAACTCCCAGTTATTGCGGAAGTTCCAACCGAGTGTTTCGACTTCGCTGCCGTCCAGATTACAACGAAACGCCATCCCTTCCTGATACGGCTTGCGGTCGTCGGTGACCACATTGCCCATCTTGTCGACGATCGGATTTCCATCTTTGTCGTAGAGATGTTTGCCGTTGTTTCCGAAGTTGAAATACAGCTTTCCATCCGGGCCGAACAGGACCGAATGGATCCCGTGATCGTGCTGCGTTCCCGCGATGCCGCCGAACAGAATCTCTTTCCTGTCCGCTTTGTCATCGCCATCTTCATCGGTGAGAATCATGATGCTGTCACCGGCGGAGACGATCGCTTTGTTCCCGAGCACGCAGACTCCATGGGCCGAGTCGATATCGCGTCCCTGGTAGAAGGTGGTTTCCTTGTCGGCTTTGCCGTCTCCATCGGTATCTTCGAGGATCAGAATCCGATCCCCCTCTTCCCGAACCCGGGTTTTGTTTCGGAATTTCCGGTAGTTGATCACTTCGCAAACCCAGACGCGACCTTTGTGATCGATGTCGATGTTCGTCGGGCTGTACATCACCGGCTCCGCCGCATACAGCGTCGCTTCGAGGTCCTCGTTCACGTCTAAACCGTCGAGCGCTTCTTCGGGAGTTCGGTTGCCGGCGTCCGCGGATGTCGAAGCGGTCAGGTATTGGGAGTCCGGCTTTTCAGTGAAGACCAGAAACCGAACCGTGCCGCCGCAGCCCTGATTGACGCCGCCATCATCGAGAAATCCGGTCGCCTGGAATTCGGAGTATCCGGCGGGAAGATCATATACGATCACGGAATTCGCGTGTGTTCCGATCCCGTTGTTGACTTCAACGCCGTTCTTCTTCATCGGCATCCGACGGCAGTTGGCGTTCACGGTGACATTCCCGTATCCCGTTGACGCCGAGACCCATTTGAGCTCGGTCAACTTCTGTTTCTCGCCCGATTTGCTGACCAGCACGGGAGCTTCCCAACCGGCCCAGTCACAACTGAACCCGTCCCCGGCGTCACCGACAACGAGATACAGTTTTTCGGCTCCCTGGATGTTGGCTTTGACGGCGACCGAGTTGCCCGGCGTGCTGGCGGAGATGACGTCACTTTCAAAAACCGGTTTGGCGGCGGACGCGGCACTGACCAGAGACAGCGTCAGAACCAGCACGGACAAACGAGACAGAAACTTCATGAATCAACTCCGGAGTCTGGGCGTGTGTGGAATGTGTAGTGTGGGATCGTGATTATAGATGGATTGTTTCCGAGGATCACTTTTCGTCGTCGGCTTTTTTGAATCCGGCTTTCAGCAAGTCGGCATATCCCGGCTTCAGCGGACGAATGTCGTAGCCTTTATCTTTCAGTTTCTCGGCGGCGAACAACGCGCGTCCTCCCGAACGACAATGCAGGTAGACAATGTTTTTGTCGCCGAAGCGTTTCTTGAGATCCTCCATCGTCGGGCCATCGTTGATGTCCGACAACTGCCATAAGGTGGCAGCTTCGAGGTGTCCTTCGTCCCATTCCTCCACTTCGCGGACATCGACGAGGACCGCCTTATCGGCTTTGAGATTCTTTTTGACGACTTCAGGCGTATCGTCCGTATGATCGGCAGCGGAAGCCGTTGTCAGCAACAGACACAAAATCGCAGGAATCAGTAACAGATGTCGCATGAGGACCTCCAGGCAGGGTTCAAATGAGGTGGTTAGGTTGGAGGTTTTTATTGTCCGTCCTAGGGCTTGATTTCGCAAGGATTGATTTGCGTCATTAAGAAAGTAGGGATTATCAGTGACTGCAGCCATAAGATAAGAAAGGAAGAGTACACGGAGAAGCAGGTAATCTCGCGCAGCGGCGCGGAGAATTGAAGAGAAAAAGGGAACACTCATGCTGCCTTGCTTGCGCGAACGGCTTCTGTTTGGAATAATGAGGGTCCCATTTTTTTCGAACCGAACACCATGACCAACGCACTCGCCCCCCTGCTCTCCGAACTCCTGCCCGACTCGGTCTCACTCACCGACACACAATTGCAGCAATGCGCGCGGCATCTCGAGCTGGTCCTGCAAACGAACCAGCAGTTCAATCTCACTTCGATCACCGAGCCGCGCGAAGCGGTCATCAAACACACCATCGACTCCCTCCTCCCCGCGCATCTTTACATGGAGGCGGAGACGATCCTCGATCTCGGCACGGGTGCCGGTTATCCCGGCATACCGCTGGCAATTTTGTATCCCGACAAACAGATTCATCTCGTCGATTCGACACAGAAGAAAGCCCGCTTTCTGGAAAGCGTCGCGAAGGAACTGGGACTCGACAATATCACCGTCCACGATCAGCGCGGCGAAGCGGTCCTGCGAAAATTCCCCATCGGCGAGATTGACATTCTGACGGCCCGCGCGGTCGGCTCCATCGAGAAGTTACTGAACGTCCTGAAGCCGGTCCGCAAACGGTTCGGCAGGATGCTGCTCTTCAAAGGCCAGAAAGCGGAAGAGGAACTGCAGAACGCCGCCCTGTTGCTGAAGAATCTCAAACTGACCGGCGAAATCGTGTTCCGCTACGAACTCCCGGACGCGATGGGGAGCCATTGCGTGGTGGAGGTGGGGTGATTCTGGGGCTTCGATTTGGATCATCTTCTTGACATCAGGAAAATGATCGAATACTCCAGAATACCAGCCTCTATTAAGAATCTAAACCTTCCCCACAGCCAGCAGCGTGATGTCGTCCAGTTGCGGTTTGCTGCCGGAGAACTCGCTCAGCGAATGCAGGATACGATCCAGGAGTTCCCCGCCGCGATAGCCGTCGCGCGTCAGCAGTGACGTCATCCGGTCCTGGCCGAACATTTCCGCGTCCTTGCTTTGCGTTTCGGTGACGCCGTCTGTGTAAAGCAGGACGGCGTCCTCCTCAGTCAGCGTGATCACCTTGTCCTGATAAGGGACTTCGTGGAACGTCGAGGAGAGCATCGGCGAAGTCGATTCGAGTAGTTCGAGGGTGTCGCCGCCGCGAGATAGAATACCCGGCGGATGACCGGCGTTAACGTAGGTCAGTTCACCTGTTTTTGTATCGAGCCGGGCGCACATCAATGTGACGAAGCGACTCGGGTCGAAGGTGCGGATTCCTTCTTTCACCTGATCGATCACTTTGAGCGGCTGGAAGTTCTCCTCGGCGGCGGCGTGGAAGGCGGACTTGACGACCGACGTCATCATCGCGGCGGAGGCCCCGTGACCGACGACATCGGCCACCATAAACGCCACCGCGTTCTCTCCCGCAGGAGCATAATCGTAGATATCCCCCGCCAGTTCGCTGCACGCCAGATAGCGGGCGTGAATGTTGACGCCGGCAATGTTTTGGAACGGCGGCGGTAACAGACTCAACTGAAACTTCTGGGCGTCGTCGAGTTCCCGTTCGAGGCGTTCCAGATACCGACGTTCCGAACGTCGCAACCGTCTCAACTCCATGCAGCGATTCACGAGCGTCAACAACACCCGCCGGTCGAACGGCTTGGTGATGAAATAGAACGCTCCGCCGTCAATCGCCTGAATCAGATTATCGTCGGGCTCTTCGGCGTTCCCGGTCATCAGGATGACGTCGAGATCGGGATCGTGTTCCTTGAGTCGGCGGGTCAATTCGAAGCCATTGATGCCCGGCATACGGATATCGACGATAGCGAGATCGGGCGTGCCGACGGCCAGTTTTTCGAGGGCGTCCTCTCCCGATTCGGCGGTGGTGATGTCGTGATCGCGGCGGAGGACGCGGGAGACCGAACGGAGCATCCCCGGTTCATCGTCGACAATCATAATGTGGGTTCGTCGTGTCATGGAAATCTACACTGGCTTCTCGGGCTGATGGAACTCTGATCAAGAACACTAATTTACGCTGATCGACACTAATCTTTCTAGCGATTTCGCCATATTCACTCACCAGATCAGCAGAATGCAGAATGGCGCCGAGTTTGTGTGATGCAAATTGGCGAAACACCCTCCACCAATCTCCCCCACAACGCACGAGCAATAGCAGAAATCAGTTGCCATAAAACTCAATGAGATTCCTTTAGAGCGCGTGAAAGATAAGTCTAGCGCCATCCAGGAGGAATAGATAGAGTAGGCAAAACTCTATCACCTCATGAA
>JABURQ010000018.1 GCA_014762625.1 Planctomycetaceae bacterium
TTCATGAGGTGATAGAGTTTTGCCTACTCTATCTATTCCTCCTGGATGGCGCTAGACTTATCTTTCACGCGCTCTAAGGCTTGAAGTAACTGGTTGATATCGTCTTCGGTATTGTAAAGGTGCGACGAAACGCGGATAAATCTGGTTTGTTTCCAAGTATAGACGGGGATTTCAATCCGATAGTCATCTCGCAAGGCGACCTGGAGCGGGTCGCGACGACCGTGCTGCTCACCCTCAGTGATCGGTCCCGGAATCGGTATTGCGACCATTGATCCGTACCACGACCGATCGTCGGGCACCACCGGACCTTGCCCCGTGAGCGTTTCTATACGCTGAGCGGCATTGCGTACCA
The DNA here is from genome assembly GCA_014762625.1 of Planctomycetaceae bacterium. GTDB lineage: Bacteria > Planctomycetota > Planctomycetia > Planctomycetales > Planctomycetaceae > JABURQ01. Next base: position 353 of record JABURQ010000018.1, read on the forward strand.
TGTCGTGAGTTTGTTCTCGAAATCGTTCCCAGCCATGTTCTTCCAGGCAACGGATCGCTTCCGGAATCGCCAGGAACCCTGACACGTCTCTGGTCCCGATCCAGTTGAACTCATCCTGCCAGGAGGCCGGTTGCCCGGAGACACTCCCTCCCCAACTGATGACGGCAGGCTTGACTCTATGCTGCCAACGGGGGGAGACGTAGAGAAACCCTGTTCCGAATGGTGCTGACATCCATTTGTGGCAGCTGGCACAGTAGAAGTCGCAGCCGATCTGCTCAAGATTGACGGGAATCATTCCAACCGCGTGAGGTCCATCGATACAGACCGGAATCTTGAGTTGACGAGCCGCCTGACAGATTTCCTGGACCGGCAGGATCGCCGCGGTGGCGGACGTCACATGACTGATGACAATGACTTTGGTTTGTTCGGTGATCCCGCTGAGGAACTCGTCTACGATTTCCTGACGATCTTCAATTGGATCGGGCAGCTTTTTCACGACCATTTCGGCGCCCGTCTCGCGGCATCGTTGGCGCCAGGTCCTCATCACGGCACCGTATTCGTGGTCGGTGAGCAAGACTTCATCGCCTCGGGAGAGTGGAATCGTGCGGGCAACGACATTCATCCCGAACGTGGCATTATCCACAAACGTCATATTCTTTGGGTCGGTTCCCACCAGTGCCGCCAGCGGTTCCATGGCGTTCTGTAAAGCCGGCTCCATCTCGCGCGTGAGAAATCGCATCGGCTGTTGTTCCAGCCGGTCGATCCAGTATCGTCGTGCTTCCTGCGTCCTCCGGGTGGAAGGGCCGAACGAACCGTGATTCAAATAAATCACATCTTTATCGAGTGTGAAATCCGCGCGATCCATCTCATCTCTTCCACTTGAATGTGCAACTTAGGAGTTATATTTGGTATGCAGAGATAAATTCACTGTTCAGTCGGACTCTCAACAATCGCCACATCCACCAGCAAAGACCCGATTGCGTCAGATACGACTACTGATGGCGAGTCTTCGCGATCATGGCTCTCCAGAGAGTCGGGTATCAGTTCCGCCTCAATGACCTGCATTTCACGCCAGGGACCATACTGAAACCGGAGCAGGAAGATCAAACCACTGACCACGATATTCGCCGTGCATGCATACCAGCATCGCGACAGAGTCAAGATTCCCTGAGATTCCATGATCACCACGGGGAGGACCATCAGGAACCAACCCGAGCAGAGATTCACGAGAAAGGAAACACGCGTGTCTCCTGCCGAACGAATCGCGGAACCGAAGACAACGAGCATCACATCGAAGAGCGAATAGATGGCGACAAATTTGAGGATCTTTAAGACCAGCGGCTGTACTTGCGCGAATTCTTCAGGATTAGCGTAGTAACGAAACGGACTCAATAAATGTTCTGGAGCGACGATGTAGACCCCGCAAAAGAGCAACACAATCGATCCGGTCGCAATCATGGCCATCCAGGTGGTGCGACTCGCGAGATCGGGGCGACCTTCACCGATATGACGTCCGACGAGAACGGTAATCGCCGTTCCGACTCCCAGCATCGGAATGAACACCAACGTGTTGAGATTGAACGCCAGATTGGTCGCGGCTAGCGCATTCTGGCTTAAACGCCCGACCATGAATAGGAATAACGTGAATGCGCCCGCATCGAACAAGGATTGCATTCCGCTGGGAAAGCCGTAGCGGATCATCCGGCGGATCAACTCCGCATCCCAGGTACGTTCTTTCCAAAAACGAAATAACTCCCGCTCGCGTTGACGGCTCAGAAGACCAACATAGGCACCCACTCCCACCGTCATCGTGACGAACGTCGCCAAACCAGCCCCTGCGATCCCCAATTCGGGAACAGGCCCGAATCCGTAAATCAAAATCGGATCGAGAGTGACATTGATCGAGACCATGAGCAGGTTCACCTTCAGAATCACTCCCGTCTCCCCGCGACCGGAATAAAAGGCGGACAACGCCGTTTTGAGAATCATAGGCAACGACGTCAGGATCATGGCCAGATAATAAGCGCGCTCCATCCGAACCACTTCAGGAGCGTGGCCGAAGAAAGGGATCAGATACCAGGCAAGTCCGGCAAATGGGAGAATCGCGATATAGAAGATCAAACCGAGATAGACGGCTTGCCAGATCGACCGGGAAATCCGGTCGGGACGATCGGCTCCATGATATTGCGAGATGAACGAGTTCACATAAGCCACGGTTCCGATCGGAACCGCCATTGTCGTCCAATTCAGCATGCCTGCGGGCGTTGATGCCGCCAAAGCCGAGGAATCGTACCAGGTCAGATAGATTCGATCGATGAAGTGCATCAACATCATCGATCCCGCACTGAAAATCAGCGGGATGGCCACCTCGGCCAATTCACGCAAACTCCCGGGAGTCGCTGCTTTATGGGGAGAGGAGCCGTTCATAAACGAGCAGACATTCCGCTAGCCTGGGAGGTTCAGATGTATGAATGCTAAGAGAATGACGCCGCAAACACCGACAGTCAAGAGAGATACAGCACCAAGACAGAGTCTCGTTGTATTTCATGGCTCCAGAGGATCTCGCGTTGAGATCTTCATCTGGACGTCATTTTCCGAGAATGCTAAAGTCCGCGTGCTGTTGGGTTTCGGACATGACGTCCGTCTTTCCGGATCAATCGAACGACTCTGATCGACCACTGCACAGGATGGCAGAATAATTATGAATTCTAAACGCAAGGGCAGAATCTCTGACTTCACCCGAGTCATTCCGTACGTCTGGCCGTATCGAAAGCGTCTGTTTCTCTCAATTTTCTTTGCCACCCTGGTGGGTCTTTTCTGGGGACTCAATCTCACCGCTGTCTATCCGTTGATGGAAGTGTTACTCAAGGGACGAAACCTCGATGAATATGCGGCCGAAGCCATCGCCTCGTCGCAGGACGAAGTAGAACGTCACAAACTCATGCTGGGTCGTCAGGAAGCGCAACTCGACAGTCTGGAAGACATGACTACCGACGAAGCTCAAGAGAAGCGAATCGCGTTAATGCATGATCGTTCCAGAACACAGTCCAAATTGAGTTCGGCATCGAGATCGGTGACGGTCATGTCCTGGCTGCGACGGCATGTGATTCGTCACCTGCCGAAAGATCAATTCAATCTGATGGTGGTCATTCTGGGAACGCTGTTAGCGGCAACCTTGCTCAAGGGAATTTTCATATTTATGCAAGACATGCTCACCGGGAGTGTTGTTGAACTTTCAATCCTGTCGCTGCGCAAAGACTGTTTTCGACGGGTTCTGGCCTTCGATTATCAGACGGTGAGAAATCTGGGAGGAACGCCGGGGTTGATGTCCCGGTTCACATTCGATCTCAACATGCTCGGCTCCGGACTCCAGCTTCTGGGGGGACGATTCTTCCGGGAACCGATCAAAGCTTTCACGTGTATCGTTTTTGCATTCATCGTCAACTGGCGACTGACGCTCCTCTCCCTCGTGTTCGTACCACTGGCGGGTTACATTTTCTACCGGTTTGGTCGCAGTTTGAAAAAAGCCAGCCACCGCATGATGGAGAGCATGTCTCGAATTTGTAAGAGCATGGAGGAGTCTTTCGACTCGATCAAAGCGGTAACGGCCTACGGACGAGCACGATACCATCGCGCCCAATTTCATCGCGAAAACAAAGAGTATTTCAAAAAAGCGATGAAGATTGTGCGGATCGATGCCATGACCAATCCCACGATCGAACTGTTTGGATTGATGGCGATTTTCACGTCGTTACTCCCCGGTGCATATCTTGTATTGCGTCAGACCGATGAGATCTGGAATATCAAACTCAGCGACTCGCCGATGGATATTTCCCAACTCGGACTGATGTACGTGTTGCTGATCGGGATCCTCGATCCTGTCCGTAAACTTTCGAAAGTATTCAACGTCTTCAAGCGGGGAGCCGCGGCTGCCGAGCGTGTCTTTCAACTAATCGATACCAAGCCGCTGGTGAAAGAGTCATCACACGCGACCGAGATTCCTCGCCTGGAACAGGCCATTGAATTTTCGGGAGTCACCTTCTCCTACAGCAATTATCACGATGACGAAGAAGAGCTCAACGAACCGCAGGCCGTCCTGAACGATGTTTCATTGCGCATTCCGCACGGCGAAACTGTGGTGGTGGTTGGAGAGAACGGGTCCGGAAAATCGACCCTCGTGAATCTGCTGCCCCGATTTTACGATCCAAAATCCGGATCGGTCACCATCGACGGCCACGATATCCGCAAAGCATCCTGGAAATCTTTGCGGTCTCAAATGGCCATCGTGACACAAGAGACTTTGCTCTTCGATCAAACCATTTACGAAAACATCGCGTACGGGAATCCCGACGCGACCAAAGAGCAGATCCTTCACGCCGCTCGACTCGCGAAAGTCAATGAGTTTGCCGAAAAGATGCCGGAAGGCCTGCAAACAGGAGTCGGCGAGAAAGGGTCCAAAATCTCGGGAGGCCAACGTCAAAGAATTGCTCTCGCCAGAGCCATCGTCCGGGATCCTGCCGTAATGATTCTTGACGAAGCGACGTCGGCGATCGATTCGCAAAGTGAAAAAATGATCCACGAGACATTGAAAGAGTTTCTGGTCGGACGTACGGCGTTCATTATCACGCACTCGGTCACTCCATCGGTCCTGGAATTCACCACGCGTATCGTTGTGATGGATCATGGTCGCATCGTGGCTCACGGCCCGCATTCCAAGCTCATCGAGTCCTGCCCGCAGTACCAGCGACTGTACCACGCCCATAGCGACCTGAAGGCTGCTTAAGCTTCTGCCGTCTGCTACAGTAGTGTCTCCGTATTTGATGGCGACCTACTCACATGCCTGACACTCCGTTTCTTATCCAACTCGCCAACCGTCTCACAGAGGGATTGCAAAATCTCACTGAAAGCCGTCGAGAGCGCCACCGCAATTTCGTTCTCTCTCAACAGATGCCTGATGGAGGCTTTCGCGGGAGGGAGGGAGATTCCGATCTGTATTACACCGCGTTTGCAGTTCGCTGCCTCGGCTTAACCGGAGAGTTGACAGACAGGGATGCCGAATCGCTGACTCACTATATGCAATCGCTGGATTGGCGAAAGCTCGGCACGATTGATCTTTTGAATTACGTCTATTCAGCGCTTGCCATACAGACATTTACAGGACTCGACCTCTTTGCTCGGGAACCCTCCACCTGGCCGTTGGAATTGACTCACAAGCTGGAAGAAGTCCGCGTTGCGGACGGCGGGTATGCTAAAACATCTGAGGGGGCGATGGGGAGTACTTATCACTCGTTTCTGACGGTCCTTACTTACGAACTTCTGGGACTCTCAATCCCTCAACCGAATCGTCTCATTCAATTTTTCTACGACCGACAACGAGACGATGGAGGATTCGTTGAAATCGCTCCGATGAAAACCTCCGGTACGAATCCCACCGCCGCGGCCGCCACCGCGCTCCGCATCCTGGGGGGAATGGATGATGAATTAAAAGAGGACATCAAACTCTTTCTCAGAGAGTGCCGTTCTGGAGACGGCGGTTTCCTGGCCAACACACGAATCCCGGTCGCCGACGGCCTCTCGACATTCACCGGATTGCTTACCCTGATCGACCTGGGAATCGACTACGAGTCGCTGATCCCCCGCCATCAAATCCTGCAGTTCGTGTCGCATCCCGAGGAAGGCCTCGAACTTCCCACCGGCGGATTTCGGGGAGCGATCTGGGATTCACAAGCCGACACGGAATACACGTTCTACGGCCTGGGAATCCTGGGACTTGTCGGTACCGATTGAGAATCATTCGGTAGCCGGATGGCATTTATCTCTCCATAATAGTTCAAAGCACGTTTCAACTCCTCAAAACCAATCGATCTGACGTGGCTCAATTCTATCGAGAACAACCCGCCAGCCTGGCTCTCCACTTCTTCCTGCTATCGGGGGGGGTTCTGGGACTTGCCTGTCTGGGGGGATGGTCGATGATCGAGCTGTCGCGCGATACCGCACCGGGGGAATTTCACTTTCCCCACGCGTTCTGGCTGAGCACTATTTGTCTGTTGACCGGCAGTATTTCACTGGAACGAGCGAGTGGTTTTGTGAGCCGTGAGCGTCAACGCCCCTTCCGAGGACACTTGATCGTCGGGTTGACCTCGGGAGCCCTTTTCGTCGCCTTCCAAATCTATGGCATGTGGGTGTTGCTCCGCTCGCAGGAGACCGAGTATGCGGTCGCGACCGCCGAAACGGCCGTCGCACTGGGTGTCAAACCGTACGTCTTTGTGGCGGCCTTTCTGCACGCCATGCACTTTTTTCTGGCGTTACTGTTCCTGGTCTATGTCACGCTGAACGGCTTCGCGGGACGGTATGATCACGAGTATTACTGGGGCGTTCGTGTTTGCGCCTGGTTCTGGCACGGTCTGGGAATCGTGTGGGTGATGATACTGGTCGTCTTTGCGATCGTTTCCATTCGCTGAGCCCACATCATTCGTGTGAGTGCTCTGCAGACGGATAGGTGCCAGATTTGACTTCTGCGACATACTTTTCCGTCGCTTCCCGAGCCATTTTTCCGAGTTCAGCGTAGTGTTTCAGAAACTTCGGATGAAACCCCTCCGTGAGACCAAGCATATCGGGCCCCACCAGAACCTGTCCGTCACAGTCCGGCCCCGCACCAATCCCGATCGTCGGGATCTTGACCGACTCAGTCACGGTTTTGGCAACTGAGGATGGGATCAACTCCAGAACAATCGAAAACGCTCCCGCTTCTTCGGCGGCTTTGGCATCGGCAAGAATTCGCGTTTCGTCGCGTTGAATTTTTCCCATGCCACCGAGTTGATGGACTGATTGGGGCTTCATGCCCACATGAGCCATGACCGGGATTTCCGCATCCGCCAGTTTCTGAATGGTCTCCTGTTGATGGATTCCCCCCTCCAATTTGACGGCTGAAGCCCCGGTTTCCTTGATGATCCGTCCCGCGTTCTCCAGAGCCTGCTGGGGGCTGACCTGATACGTCATGAACGGGAGATCGACCACCACTAGAGCCCGTTTGGTTCCCCGAACCACCATTTTGGCGTGGTAAATCATCTCATCCAGAGTGACAGGTAACGTTGTAGAATTCCCTTGGACCACCATACCCAGCGAGTCCCCGACAAGTATTGAGTCAATACCTGCCGCGTCCATCAAAGATGCCCAGAGTGTATCGTAGGCAGTGACCATTGCCAGTTTTTGTCCCGATTCTTTCGCGGCACAGAAACTGGGAACTGAAACAGGACGATGCGTAGGACTCATTGTTCGAAATATCCGTAATTTGGAGCGGTCAACCTTCAATTCACCGCCAGCATAGGGCGTCTGATGCCGAGTGAAAACCGACAGAGCCAGGAATCTGAATACGAGACTCAAGGTGTTGCACAATGCAACAGCCTGGCCGAAAGTGTCATTTTTTAAGCTGTTGCATAATAATACACACCTGGTCCCAGGTATTTTTCGGCAATCTCATAATATTACGTAATTCATATTATAACAGTAACTTACGAATATTTATAAAAATAAAAAACTGAATGGCACGGGTTTAGCAACTATGTCATCCCGTCACGACGACAAGGGTTGGCCCGCACTTGCGTCTGACGTACAAAAGCAGACGTTTCAAACTAACCCTTTGAGACGTCTGTTTTTTTATGCGCTATGGTGATCGTCCTCCTTTGTGCTGTTGGGATGCCTGACTGCCTGCAATCGTCGACCGATCGATCGGTTGTTTGCCCTGACAGAGTGCGTTATCGTTCTATCTCCGGATAATGCTTTTCCGGAGACAGAAATCATTATTATCGATTACAGGGACGTCACCGTGACTGAAAAAGTCGTCATTATTGGATCCGGCCCTGCCGGATGGGCTGCCGCGATCTATACCGCCCGTGCGAATCTGGAGCCGGTTGTCGTTGAGGGTGAGGGTACTCAGGAAAACTGGGATCTCGGACGCCCACCGTTGGGTCAGTTAGCGACCACGACCGAAGTCGAAAACTACCCCGGTTTTCCGTCGGGTGATCTGTCGGCGTATCTGGACGACGCCATCGATGAATCAACCCGTAAATTCATGGCTCCCCATCATAAAGAAGGGGTGTCCGGGCCTGAGTTAATGGAACTGCAGAAACAACAGGCCAAGAATTTCGGAACGCGAATTATCTCCGCCGATGTGACCGAAGCCGACCTCTCGGAACGTCCCTTCAAGATGAAACTCTCCAACGGCGATGAGCTGGAATCTCAAACAATCATTGTGGCGACGGGAGCCCGCGCGAATTACCTGGGACTCGAGTCCGAGAAAAAATTCCGCAACATGGGGGTTTCCGCTTGTGCGGTTTGCGATGGAGCTCTTCCTCGATTCCGGAATAAGCCACTCGTCGTAGTAGGCGGAGGAGACTCGGCGATGGAGGAAGCTGACTATCTCTCGAAGTTCGCTTCCACCGTTTACATCGTCCACCGCCGTGACGAATTCCGTGCTTCCAAAATCATGGCGGAACGCGCACTCAGTAACGACAAAGTTGAGGTCAAATGGAATTCGGTCATCGACGAAGTTCTGGGCGATGATGAAAACGGCGTCACCGGCGTCCGCATTCGCAGCCCAGAGGACGATAGTCAGACGGAAGAGTTGGACGCGTCCGGATATTTCGCCGCCATCGGCCATACTCCCAATACTGATTTCCTGGGTGGCCAACTGAAAACCGACGACAAAGGTTACATCATCTGGACCGAGCACTTCCGCACCAACACGAGCGTCGAGGCCGTTTTCGCGGCGGGGGATTGTGCCGACAACTATTACCGTCAGGCGGTCACCGCTGCGGGAACCGGCTGTATGGCGGCGTTGGACGCTGAACGCTGGTTGTCAGCGGAAGGTTTACACTGATCGATGTTTGAGCCACTCGCGTTCACGATGTCGGGCGAAAACAATAACTCAGCTTAGAGATGCCCATCATGCTCACCGAACAAGGATGTAAACAACGTCGCAAACGGCTCTGGGAATCGCTCTCGGAGACAATTGAGTGGGTCCTCATCGCCGATCCGCGTCATGTGCACTATTTCGCGAACTACTGGGTGCATCCGCTCAGTTTTTCCACGAGTGAGCGTGGCCTGTTACTCTTGGAACGCGACGGCAAGGCGACTCTGTTCGAAGACAATTTCACCGGTAAGTCCATCAAACCGACAAAACCGCACGTCGATCGAATCGTGACGGAAGACTGGTACGACCATACACACTCGGTCATCAATCGTGATCACGCATTATTTGCAGCTTTGAAGACAGTTTCCGAACATCTTTACGGACGTCCCGGAGCGATCGAGGCGGAATGGCTCCCCGTCGGTGCAAGAGAAGTTCTCAGCCTCGACAGAGAGCATCATTCCACCAGTCAGGAACAACCAGGATCGACCGACTATCCTGACTTAGGGACTGCCATCCGTCATCTTCGTCGTCAAAAACACAGCGACGAACTGGAACTCATTCGCCGCTGCATGGCCGCCGGGGACGCGGGACATGAGAAAGCTCTCAATGTGGTCGAACCCGGAATGACCGAGCTCGAAGTCTATCAGGCGATTCTCGACGCTGCGACGACTGAGGCTGGCCGAGCGATTATTCTGTACGGCGATTTTCGCGCCACGAATCGCAAAACGCCCAAGGCGGGGGGCTTGCCGACTGACTACGAGCTTCGGCAAGGCGACATGATGATCCTCGACTTCTCCGTCGAAATGGATTGTTACCGTAGCGACTTCACGAATACGATCGCCGTCGGAGGGGCGAATGACGAACAGGTGATGCTCTTCAGGCTGGTGGAAGCTGCCATGAAGGCGGGTGAGGAGACGCTCAAAGCGGGAGCCGCCGCAAAAGACGTTTATGCGGCGACCGCCGCTCCTTTGAGAGAATCGGGATACGCCGATACCTGGACCTCTCATGCCGGACACGGCCTGGGCCTCGCTCATCCGGAACCTCCCGTGATCGTTCCCGAGAGCGCGGATACGCTACTCGCGGGTGACGTCGTCACTCTGGAACCAGCTCTGTACGTGGAAGGGATCGGTGGAATCAGGATCGAAAACAATTATCTGATCACCGCAGAGGGATACGAACGCCTCAGCAATCACCATATTTGTCTGGGGTAATGAACGAGCATCAATGCCTTCACCTCTCGACTGGATTCCCGACGAACTGAATCGCCTGCGAGAGGAGTCACTCTTTCGAGAAACACGTCTCGTGACTCCGCTCGGGAACGGGCGATGTGAAATCGACAACCGGGAGCTGATCGACTTCGGCTCCAACGATTATCTCGATCTCGCCACGTCGGAATCTCTCAAATCCGCCGCGGCAACCGCCATACAAGCTTATGGGGTCGGGGCCCGTGCCAGTGCTCTCGTCAGTGGCAGGCACCCGGAATACGAGCGACTCTGTCGAGCGCTGGCAGTTTTCGAGGGAGCTGAAGAGGCGTTGCTGTTCCCGACCGGTTACATGGCGAATGTCGGCACAATCAACGCTCTCATCGGACCTAACGACACCGTCTTCTGCGACCGTTTGAATCACGCCAGTCTCGTCGATGGATGCCGACTGTCACGTGCACGTTTTCGCATCTATCCGCATGCGGATATGTCGGTACTGGAGCGAGAACTTTCGAAAACTGAGTCTGGCCGGAAACTGATCGTGACTGACGGGCTTTTCAGCATGGACGGCGACCTTGCTCCGCTCCCCGAAATCTGGTCTCTGGCGGAGCATCATAATGCGATGCTGCTGGTCGATGAAGCCCACGCCACCGGGATTTTTGGCGAACACGGCCGGGGAAGTGTCGAACATTTCGGCTTGGAAAAAAAGCCAGTCGTGCGAGTGGGGACACTCAGTAAAGCGAACGGATGTCTGGGGGGATTTGTGACCGGGACGCAGGCTCTCATCGATTATCTGCGAAACAAAGCCGGTACCCAGATCTATGCGACCGGACTTCCCGCAGGGATCTGCGCTGCTGCCTCAGCGGCCATCCAGCACATCGAAAAACATCCCGAACAGAGAACCCGACTGCGTGGATTGAGCGATTTGCTGCGATCCCTGTTCAGACGGAATGAAATACTGTTCGCCGCTGGATCATGCGGTCCCATTGTCCCGGTCATCTTGCACGATCCCGGACGAGCGGTCACTGTTTCCGGCGAACTTCATGACGCCGGATTCTTTGTCCCCTCGATTCGTCCGCCGACAGTTCCCGCCGGAACGTCTCGATTAAGGATCACGATTTCCTCTGCTCATACGGAAGAAGACATCCGCTCGCTGGTCTCCAAACTACGGGACGTGCTATAACAGGGCCATGACTGACATCTGGCGCGAAGAATACCCGTTCGAGTCCCATTTTCTGGATCTCGACGGCTATCAATATCACTATCTCGACGAAGGGGAGGGGACGCCCATTCTCTTCGTGCATGGCAACCCGACCTGGAGCTTTGCTTTCCGCAAACTCGTCTCCAGCCTGTCGGATGAATATCGCTGCATCGCCGTCGATCATATCGGCTGCGGACTTTCCGACAAGCCGCAGGATTACGAATACCGCCTGGCGAAACACATCGGCAATCTCTGCCGACTGATCGAGGAACTCGACCTCGATCACATCACGCTGGTCGCTCATGACTGGGGTGGGGCGATCGGCATGGGAGCCGCTGTCCGGATGTCGGCCCGATTTTCGAAAATCGTCTTGATGAACACAGCCGCCTTCCCGTCAACGTTTATCCCTAAACGGATCGCCGCCTGTCGTATTCCGCTTCTGGGGGCCTTGGGCGTCCGGGGATTGAACCTGTTTGCTGGCGCGGCGATTACTCAGGCAGTGGCTGACAGACGAGTCTGGACGCCCGCTACGAAAGCCGGTTATCTGGCTCCCTACAATAACTGGGCGAATCGCGTGGCCGTTCACCGCTTCGTACAGGACATTCCGAGGGATGAGTCACACCCCAGTTATGCGACCTTGCAGGAGATTGCCGACAATCTCGACCAGTTCGAGGACACACCCATCAAGCTGATCTGGGGAATGCGAGACTGGTGCTTCCATCCCGGCTTTCTGCGCGAGTTTCAGGAGCGCTGGCCTCACGCGGAAACGGTGGTTCTCGATCACGCTCATCACTATCTGTTTGAAGATGATCCTCAGCGCTGTCTGGACGAAACCCGACAATTTGTGTCGAATTAAAAGAGACTCGTATACGAGCACGAGGAGTCATTCCAAATTATGGATCTGAGTAGATCCTGCAAGTTTACGCTCGCGGCATAAAAAATGAATCCACACATCCACGTCCATTTACTCCCCGCACTGTTCGCGCCGGAAGATCTCCTCGGTGGGACGGCCGTCATCATCGACATCCTGCGGGCTACGACAACGATCTGTCATGCATTGGACGCCGGAGCGACACAAGTCATTCCCTGCCTGACCATTGATGAAACTCACGAACTGACTAGCGATTATCCTGATGCCATTCTCGGTGGTGAACGAGGGGGCGAGAAGATTGACGGTTTTGATCTCTCCAATACCCCTACGGAATACACGCCCTCTGTTGTGGCGGGGAAAACGGTCCTGTTCACGACCACCAACGGCACCAAAGCTCTGCACCACTCACATCATGCCGAAGAAGTCCTCATCGGTGCGTTCGTGAACCTGACCGCCATCATCGTGTGTCTTTCCGATCTACAACGTCCGATCCATCTCGTCTGCGCGGGAACGAACGGCGAGATCTCCAACGAAGATGTCCTGTTCGCGGGAGCAGTGACGTCTGGATTGCTGGAAAAATATCCGAATCTGGAACTCCAAAACGACAGCGCCCGTCTGGCGTTGGACTTTTGGCGGTTAAACTCGCAAAATGAGGCTCAATTCCGGCAGTCGATGCTCGACAGCCAAGGCGGAAGAAATCTGCAGAAACTCGGACTGACTGCCGATATCGAACGGGCCGGAGAGCGCGATCTGTTTGATTTTGTTCCCAAGTGGAACAAACAGACAAACGCGATCACCATTTAGACTTTTTCACTTTTCATACCTTTCCTACTTTTCACACTCTGCAACATCATGCCCAAATCAATGGACGAAATCGTCTCGCTCTGCAAACGGCGAGGTTTCATTTTTCAGGATTCCGACATCTACGGCGGCCAGAATGGATTCTGGGATTACGGCCCGCTGGGCATGCTGCTGAAGCGAAATGTCCGCAATGTCTGGTACGAGGACATGGTCGACTTTCACAACGAGTTGACCACTCCCGCAGGTGCTCCCGAGCCGTATCAGATGGTCGGAGTGGAGACCGCATTGATCATGCATCCGCAGGTTTGGAAGTGCTCCGGTCACTACGATCTGTTTCACGACATGATGGTCGATTGTCGCGAGTCGAAAAAACGCTATCGTCACGATCACATCAAAGGTCGCTGGGTCACCGGTACGCACAAAAAGAAAGAAGACGCCGGCGAAGAGACTGTCTTCGTCACCGCCGTTGATGCCGAAGATGTCCAGGCCGCTCTCGATGAAAACGCCCTGCGCTATTTTGGTTTGAAGAAAAAGTATCTCGACACGCTCTCCTGGGAAGGGGATGTCATTTCTCTCCCCGATCTTCCCGCCGACAAGCTTGGCGAAGTCGTCGGTCCGGAAGCGACCGAAAAAGGCACCCTCACCGAACCCCGTGAATTCAACCTGATGTTCAAAACGACTCTCGGTGCTCTCGGCGGTGAGGATGACGCTGCGTTTCTCAGGCCTGAGACCGCACAGGGCATCTTCGTCAATTTCAAGAACATCGTCGATACCAGCCGCGTGAAATTGCCGTTCGGCGTGGCGCAAGTTGGTAAAAGTTTCCGGAACGAGATCACCCCGCGGAATTTCACCTTCCGTTCACGAGAGTTCGAGCAGATGGAAATCGAATTTTTCTGTGCTCCGGAAGAATCCTCCAAGTGGTACACTTATTGGAGAGATACGCGGTATCAGTGGTACCAGGATTTGGGTATCTCCCAGGAGAACCTCATTCTCCGCGATCATCATGCGGAAGAACTGGCGCACTACTCCGTCGGCACCGCCGACATCGAATACGCGTTTCCGTTCCTCGAACCTGGCGAATATGGCGAATTGGAAGGGATCGCCCATCGGGGCGACTTCGACCTCCGCTCACATATGGAAGGTAAGCTCAAAAAAGAGGGGGACGAACTGGTCGTCGAACTGAATGAGCACAACCAGCCCAAACATCGCGGCAGCGGTAAGGACCTCTCATACTTCGACGATGAAAGCCGGGAGCGTTTTGTCCCGCATGTCATCGAGCCTTCGGCAGGGGCAGATCGCGGTACGCTCGCCTTCATCTGCGAGGCGTATCACGAAGACGAACAGCCGGACGACAAAGGCAACATGCAGACGCGGACCGTGATGAAATTCCATCCGCGTCTGGCTCCCATCAAAGCCGCCGTCTTCCCTTTGGTCAAGAAAGAGGGTCAACCGGAGAAGGCCCAGGAAATCTACGGTGCGTTGAAAGCGGCCGGCTTATCCTGCCAGTACGACCAGGCAGGAGCCATTGGACGTCGCTATCGACGTCAGGATGAAATCGGTACGCCCTTTTGCCTGACGGTCGATCACGACACCGCCAATGACAACTGCGTCACGTTGCGAGATCGCGACTCACTGGAGCAGGAGCGTATCCCGGTTGATAAGGTTGTGGAAGAAGTGGTTGCGAGATTGAAGGGGTAAGGTTTATTTTCCCTGATAGTCGCTACTGAGAGTGAGTCCATCGTCCGTCGTGACGTTGACATACCAACCGACGGTTTCCTCGGCAAGTTCGCCTTCGACAACCCACTTTCCTTCGCCTGAGTGAATCAACTCGACCTCTTTGGATTTCCATTCACGATTGCCCGTGAATCCGGGATCTGGTGTAGAGATCAAGGTGGCCTTATCGAGTGGCTTGGACGACGAGATCTCCAACCGGATAAGAGATCCATCAATCCGCACGTCCTTGCATGCAGCCCACGGTTTGCCGGTTTCGACAATACTCTTCGCAAAGGCGTAACTATCGGGCGGTCTCCAGCCTGCGGGATGGGAGTGGCCCATACCGGGAATCAGCGAGACCATATATGGCTCTTTGGTGGCCTGGTAGCAGGCTCGCTGACAGTCGAGCGGGAAGTGACTGTCCTTCGGCCAGGAAAGCCACAGCACCGGCATCTTCACCCGGTCCATCCAGTTCATGGGATCGTAGACTTTCTTGTAGACATCATTCTCACCCAACGCTCGGCCCCATTGATTGTCGGAATCGAATAAGTGACCGCAGCCGTACGTCGGAATGGCAAACGCGAACCGGTCGTCGATCCCGATGATCCCTGACGTGATGACGCCGCCCCAGGAGATTCCCATGATGCCGACCTTATCCGCATCGACTTGCGGAAAGGATCGCAGTAACGAATTGGCTAACACCGTTTGTGCTAGCGCCTGATACATCCATTGTTCTTCGAGAGGTTTGTCACTGTCGTCGAAAATTCCGGTTCGCTTGGGCCCCGCCCATGCATGTCGTTCCCACGGGGGGCGTTTGGCGTCGGTTCCTTCGACTCGACGATCCAGTTGCCCTTCCACGGCAATGCTGATCGCGGCGAAGCCCTGCTCGTTCCAGAGTTCGACCCATTCCTTGAATGCGGTCCCTCCTCCACCGTGAACGAGGACAATTCCCGGCACCGCTTTTTCGACATTTTTCGGAACACCCAACCAGGCGAAAACACGTGTCGGCTGGCCTTGATATTCAATGCCATCGTAAAAGATGGCTTTCACATCGTCGACATCCCGATGACCATCCGCTTGATAAACCTTGGGCGGTTCGGTGAGGTCACCCAGAGCGCTCAATGACTTGCGCATCTCGACATAGTCGCGCTCTTGCGCAGAGAGCAGGGTGGGGGACAAAAGAAAAACCAGTAGGACGCAGAGTGTGTGTTTCATGAGAGACAGCATCATCCGCTCTAACTCAAATATCAAGCGCACATTATCATGGAAACAACGGACTCACATTCTTGACCGCGGATTCCCCTGCCAACACCGAATCGGACTTCTCAGGAATAAAGGTCGCCACGATCTCGAACTGATGATTGTCGAGCGCCATCCGGACCAGTTCTTCCGCCGCCAGCGTGAGGCGACCGGTGCGTCGCGTGAGCGGAAATTCCATCCCGCCGACACCATCGTACGATCGATAAACAACCTCGGTACAGACCAATCGATCTGCCCGGGAAAAGTCAAAATTGAAATCGTAATCTTTTCCCTCGTGATGCAGGCCTCTGGACAGAGCCTCCCAGATTTCTTCCGGCGACAACTGCGGACGCAGGATAACTAATGAGTCGCAACGAAACGGGGAATTCAAAGTTCTGATATGAACGCCGTCCGCCATTGACTCCAGCACACGGCTCGGTTCTTGCGCATCGCACGACAGAATTCTCTCCCAGCGTTGCTGAATGTGGGGCTCCTGCTTCAACCGGGAGGATTCCAGCTTATCGGTATCTCCCAGATACAACGCCGCATGTGGCCAGAAGCCGGGGAGCAGATAATTAGTGAAGGCATATTCCTTACGCGTCAGCATCACATCGCCCGGAGCAAGGTGTGAACGTAGTTCGGCTTTGACCGAAGCCGGCATTTGTGGCTGATGCTGAGGCTTCACATAGAAGTCAGCCATCAGATCGCCCGCCAGCTTCTGGATGCGATACATGGCTGTAAAACAAAGATCACGGGCGAAGAAGGTTTGCCATTGTCTAAGTCGATAGCGAACACGCGCTCCTGCATAATCCGACAACCGCACGTTGAGTCGATCACCGTATCGATCGATAATCGCAAACATTTCGGCGGAATCGGCGTCGCTATCCCCCAGCCCCTCCAGCATCGCCCGATTCTCTTGGAAATACTGAGCTGCATGATACAACTTCCAGGCATGTGTCACTCCCGTCAGAGACGACTGGACCGTTTCATACACATCGGCGGGAATTCCGAAGTTCGGTTCCGGCTCATTCAACTTGGCCCGTAACAAGGGTTCCTCGTGAAAGTTCTCTCTCAGAAAACGAGCGGCATCGACCAACACCAGAGCGGCAGCATAGCCGGGCAGAAACAGACGGGGATTGGTCACATTTCCGCGTCCAACGTCTTCATAAAGCTGATAGATCGTGGCGAGAGTCGCCGACCGAAGTTGCCAGTACGAAATCAGCAGCCTCCGAACCGCCTCATCTTCAGCTGGCGTGAAGTGCCCCCGATCCCGAGCGGATCGGGATGACAACATCTCTCGTGCGTTCTCCTTCAATTCCGCAAACTGCTCTGCGACGGTGGAGACCGTCCGCGTCGCCGCCAGCACGGCATCTTCTTGCTGAGTGGGTTGTGGGATGGTCGGCATGAGAATGTCCTGCTGACAGATGACGTCCGATAATAAAGACGCGATCAGATCAGTTTACTCACGAACATTCGGGAAAGCATCAACCAACCACGGCTGTTCTTCCTCACGGAAACGGCGGGGCCTCGTACAAATCGCGAAGTCGATTGAACTCCTTGACGAGTGACGCCATCACCTCTTCATAGGCAGGATCGTTGTGCACGCTCTTCATTTCCGAAGGGTCATTCGTCAAATCGAACAGGTTCCATTCCTGGCTGCGCGGGAAATAAATCAACTTGTGCGTCTGAGTCCGGACGCCAAAATGCTGCGGGACCGCATGTTCGCCGAGTTCGTAATAGGCGTAGTAGAGAGATTTTCGCCAATCTTCGTTCTCGCCTTTCATCAGCGGAACAAGCGATCTTCCCTGGACCTCCGAGGGAGCTTTCAACCCCGCCATTTCCAGAAAGGTCGGCGCGTAGTCGATATTCTGAATCAAGTCCTTCGGTCGTGAACCGGGCTCGATCACTCCCGGCCAGCGAACCAAAAACGGCATCCGAAACGACTCCTCAAACATCCAGCGTTTGTCGTACCAACCATGTTCGCCGAGAAAGAATCCCTGGTCGGAGGAATAAATCACAATTGTGTTTTGGGCCAGTCCGTTTTTCTCCAGGTAATCCAGCATCCGTCCGACACTTTCGTCGACCGCTTTGACGGTACTCAAATAATTCCGCATATAGCGTCGATACTTCCACCGCACGACGTCTTTCTCGCTGAGCTTACCCGCATTGAAGTCCGCCAGAAATTTCTGATTCCGCGGTCCGAAATAGGCATCCCACGTTTTTTTCTGACTCGCGGTCATGCGATTGTATTCGGGTGTGCCGTACCGATCCGGCTTGGGAAGAATGACATCGCCCCGTTCGTCCTTCCGGACCTTGGCGTCGTACGCCCAGTCGAAATGGCGATCAATTTCCATCTCATTCTTAGCGAGCGTCTGGCTCCGATTTGCGTAATCATCGAATAGATTATCCGGCTCGGGAATGACGACATCGTCGTAGGCCCCTAAATGTCGCAAGGCGGGGGAGAATGTGCGATGCGGGGCCTTGTGTTGACACATCAGAAAAAACGGCTTCGTGGGATCGCGTTGATCTTCCAACCAGTGGAGTGCTTTGTCTGTGGTCAGGTCGGTGGCGTAGCCTTCAAACCGCTTTCCTTTTCCATCCATTTGTAGAAACACGGGATTGTAGTAATTCCCCTGGCCAGGAAGGATTTCCCAGTGATCGAATCCGACCGGTTCGGTTTTCAAATGCCATTTCCCGATGACGGCGGTGTTGTATCCGCTCGACTGGAGTGCCTTGGCGACGGTCCACTGGCCCTGGTCGAACGTGTTGCCGTTACGCATGAATCCGTTTTTGTGACTATGTTTCCCAGTAAGGATCGTCGCTCGCGACGGGCCGCAAATCGAATTCGCACAAAACGAGTTCAGAAAGACGGCCCCTTCTTTCGCCAGCCGGTCGATGTGGGGAGTGGGAGCGACTTCGGCCAGACGACCTTGGTAGGCGGAGATCGAATTGATCGCGTGGTCGTCCGAGAACAGGAACAATATATTGGGGCGATCCTGAGCCAGGAGCGTGGATGACAGTATTACGTTGATCACCGTCAAAGCCAGCCAGTATTGGGAGATGCTGTTCATCATTGGGGAGTTGTCTTTCTTCGGCGAATATTTCGAGACGGTGATTCCAGCTGACGATCTGGCATCAATCAGACTCCAACGACTCGCGAAAATCCAGTCTGTCTGAGGAGACCCGAACTGGAACGCAAACACGATCGTCAGGCGCAGTCAGTTTTTCTCTGACCGATCGGTTGCGAAAGAGAGTCTGAACCGAGGAGACGGCCAACCTCTTCCCAAAACCAGTCGGGAGGATGATCGCGGTGCCCGAGTTCGGGAAATGGGAAGAAATATTTCGGCTCGATCGATTTCTCTAATAGTTTTTCCCCCTGCTCGAAGGGGATCAAGTTATCTTGTTCGCCGTGAGCGATGATGAGAGGTCCTTCAAATTTGTGAATAATCGAAGCAGTGTTCAACTTGTCTCCGACAAGAGGACGAACCAGCCAGCGAGGCCAGGAAACTGAAGCCGCCTCAAGCAACGAAGAGAACGTACACTCCACAATCAACGCCTTCGCTCCCTGATTGACGGCGACGTGAGCGGCGACGGCCCCACCAAGTGATCGTCCGACAACGATCACTTCTTTGTGTTTGAGTCCCCGCTGTTTGCAGAGATAGTCAAAGGCATCTTCCGCATCAGACAATAAATGTTTGATTCGCGGTGTCCCGCTGCTGCGGCCGTAGCCCCGGTAGTCAAAAATAAAGATGTTCCATCCCAACTGTTTCTGCAGGCGTTTGACGATCCAGGCCCGAGAGGCGAGATGACTTCGATTTCCATGAAAATAGAAAACGGTAGGAGCCTCTTCGCTCAGAGGGCACCACCAGCCATGCAGGGTCGTGCCGTCCTGCGTCGAAAAGTACCAATCGTCGAACGCGAGCCCCTCCGGTTCCCAGTCGCCAATGGGATAGCGAACCGGGCGGAAGACGAACCAGTCGAGCAGCGAAAGCGAAGGCACCACGATCTCACCAACTTCCTGTTGAGAAACTGAGACGACACCTGTATGAAGCTGATATGATGACAGAATTTCGTGCTGAGACAAGATCGGCTTGACGCTCCATCCCCTCAACCTGATAATATGGTTATAGCGTTTGGCGGGAATAAAAGGAATCAGATCATGCTACGATCAATCTGCCGGATGACACTCATTCTTCTGGGATGCTTTATGGTTCTTCCTCTGACGCTGGGTGCTCAAATTCGTGCCGTTAAAGGCCCATTCACTAAAGGGAGTTCTTCCTCCGTAAGAATCAATCGCGGGAGTTCCGGCCTCAATCATAGCGGTAGCTCTGGATATCATCACGGTCACTCCCACCATGGTCATCATCATGCTTCACCTGGCTTCCGCTTTACACCCTACATCGGCGCTTATCCGGGTACCGGTTATTACTATGGCGGATACTATTCCTCCTACTCTCGATTGTATTCTCCTTTCGGAGGGTCGTACTTCTACGGAACTTATTATCCCGGTTCGTTCGGCTCATTCCCTTATTGCAGTGACCCATACGGATATGGAGGATTTCCGACGGTCTCACCTCTCACTTATCAAGTTCCCCGTTTCGAGTTTCCGGATCCGTTGGCGGAACAGATTCAGATCGCCGACCAGTTCCGGCGGGATGCTGAGCGGCGCGACCGCGAGAGACCGCTGCCCGAGAATATTCACCACGAAGTCCCTCTGAAACCGCTGAAAGCCTCGACCACACAACAACGTTTGAGGAGCCAGCGTCTGATTCTGGAGGGGGATCAACTCTTCCGAAAACAGCGATATCAGGAAGCGATTCAAGTTTACCGTGACGCCAATCACGCGGCTCCCGATGTACCCGCCCCATATTTTCGGATCGCCATCACGCATGCGGTCGAAAAAAACTATCTGTCGGCGGTCGCATTTCTGAAACGAACTCTCGAACTGGAACCCGATTGGCCGCGGACTGGAAGCGGACTACAAAGAATCTTCGGTGATGATGACGTTTCACGGAACGCTCTGATCGTACGAGTCGCGCGCTGGTTGGAACAGGACATACGCGATCCCGATCGCAGTCTCTTGATGGGAGTTGTGTTGTACGATTCCGATCGGGGAAAAGCCGTTTCTTTTCTGCAGACCTCCGCGCAATTATCCGGAACGTCGCAGTATGCCGATCCTTACCTGCAATCAGTCTCGGTAAGCCCCCCACAAGACGGCGAAAAATCGGCTGTTCCTCCCGAACCGCCCACTCCGATGCCTGAGACGACAGTCAAAAACGCTCCCGATCTGAGGACCTCCTCACCAAATCTTGGAACGGCCCCTTCTCAAACACCGTCTGCGGATTTCGTTCCTCCCCGCCTCGAAGGACCGAAGCGTCCATCTGCTGAAAAATAATTGCGTGACACTGGAAGTCAGCAGAGTATCGGTTACTCTGTCCGTTCCCGATCAATTGAGAACCGACGGAGGAGCCCCGGGACTGTGACCGCATCCACTCATCCTACGGATCATCCGGAGCCTCGTCTGCTGGTGCAACTCTGCACTTATAATGAAGCGGAAAACCTGGCTCACCTGATCCCTCAAATCTTTGCAGCAGCGCCTCAAGCTGACTTGGTGGTAATCGACGATCACTCACCCGATGGGACGAGTGACTATGTCCGATCGCTGATGCCCGAGGATAAGCGCATTCATTTGATTACCCGCATGAACGAACGTGGGCTCGGTTCGGCGACAATTGCAGGCTTCCGATATGCGATCGACGAGGATTACGATCTTCTGCTGACTATGGACGCCGACCATAGCCATCCTCCCCGATATATCCCCGACCTATTAAAAGCCGCAAAAAGAGCCGATGTCGCAATCGGGTCTCGTTATGTCCCGGGTGGAGGCGTCGTGGGCTGGAATCTGAAACGAAAAATGATGAGCTGGTGCATCAATATTTATTCGCGTTTGCTGCTGGGATTACCCAACAAAGATAACAGTGGCAATTTTCGCTGTTACCGAGTCGATAAACTCGCGGAACTCGACTTTGAAAAAATCCGTAGCGGTGGCTACTCCTTCATGGAAGAGATCCTTTATCGCTGCCACCGCATCGGATGCCAGTGTGCGGAAACTCCGATTGTATTCGAAGATCGCACAATCGGTGAATCTAAAATCAATATGGGAGAAGCCTGGAAAGCGTTGTGGGTAATTTTCCGCCTGTTTCTTGACCGGGTCGCGGGGAAAGAAGTGCGAAAAACTACCGATTCTTGAGAGCCTGCATTGCGGAGACGTATTTCGCGGACAGTTCGCGAAGCCGATTCATATCCCCGGATGCCAGAATTTCTTTGGTGACCAGCGAGCTTCCCAAGCCCACCGCACAAGCTCCCGCATCGATGAATGATTCGAGTGTGTCCAGGTCCACACCGCCGGTCGGCATAAGACGAACTTGGGGTAAGGGAGCTTTGACCGCTTTCAGATAACCGGGACCACCGATATTCGCAGGGAAGACTTTGACCACATCGGCTCCCGTTTCCCAGGCGGTTAAAATCTCGGTGGGAGTGAAGGCCCCAGGCATGACGGCTTTTCCATACCTCTTACAACAGCGGATCACATCTTCCTTCACAACCGGAGAAACGATAAATTCCGCCCCGGCAAGCATCGCGGCTCGAGCCGTTTCGCTATCGATCACAGAACCAGCCCCGAGGACAATTTTGTCACCGATCTGCCGATCGACTTCGGCAATGATCTCCAATGCATTCGGAACAGTCATCGTGACTTCGATGGTCCGAATTCCTCCCTGATAGATTGCTTTGGCGGCATCTACGAGCAATTCGGAAGACGGGGCACGAATAATCGCCACGATGCCGGAATTGAGAACTTCATCCATTACGGAGGTCATTTGGTATATCTTTCAAAGTGTTAATGGTTGTTACTGACGGGGATTCAGGCATCTGCGGAATATTGTTCGGCGTATTCAAGGATCCATAGATCGATCATTTCGGAGTAGGAATCAATATCGATCTTGTCGAGAAACTGATAATGATTCCTCGAAATCGTTTCTTTATTACGGATAGTCCCTTTGGCTGACAATTCTACGATATGAGCTTCCGAAAACGGCCGGATCAGTAATTCGAGACGACTATACTGGTTCGACTTGCGACCGTCTTCAATGGCAAAATCGTCTCGAATGATACGAGCCCCCCATCCATCTTCCCCCACCACGGTATGATAACGAAAACCCGGAAAATGATCGGCGACTTTTCGAATCGCAGATTCGATATGCTCGGAAAGTTCAAGACGAATCTTCGAATGAAGCTGCCGGTACTCTTCTTCCGTCATCTCGCGAGTCGCCGCCGCCTGGCCTTTTTGATCTTTAATCTTTCGACCTCGATCGATCGCACGTTGGAGTCGTTGCTCAAAATCCATAAATTTGATTCTCACAGGAGTCAAGTGGTGAGGAAACCACATCTTAGGCTGGACCGATGACGGCATCAATCGATCCGCAAGTACCTGCATCAAATGCCGATCGCCAACCGCAATCGACACAAGCCAAACGACGCTAATTTACACAGGAATGCGGATCTGGCATTCAATTCGCATATTGGAATTGGAAGGAGCGCACGATACGATTGAATAAATATGAGATTTCCCTTTGACGGCGTATCCGTATACCATGATGCTATCAGAACTTATGAGCATAGACAGTTTGCCAGACGCATTTGAATCGCCATGAATCTACGACTGTTGGACTTTTTCAAGGAGACATATCTTCAATGGATTGCGTTGATTTTTGCAATTTCGTTCCTGATTTGGGGGGCGATGCGGATTCGAGCGTACTTTCTGGAAGAGTCGGATACCACAGACGATAACCACCGATTGTTAAATCAGTTCCGTGATTTACAGACTCAAGGTGACCTGACAGACGAAGAATACCGAAAATTGAAAAGTCGAATCAATTTACAGTCAGAATCCGACGATGATTAGCACGGTCACTCTGGCCCACTTGAATCATTGGCTTCAGACACACGATTGAATGATCCCTCTATCAGGAGGTGGCGGGGGATTCAATCACATTCGACACCTTGCTTCATCAATAAGCAAGACCAGGCATGTCGCCACATCATGGAGGAATAGACTTCTTGTCGTCAGGGATCTAGACGCAGAGAATCATCACGAGTTCAATCGACTCTGGCAACAACGAAGGAATTATTATGCCCTCCGGTAAGGATTTTACGACTGGCAAACGCGGACCAACTGGCAAGAAAAATGCCAATTGCTCATTCTGCCGCAAAAGCTATCGCGATGTCGGCCCGTTGGTCGAAGGTCCGGAAGACGTTTACATCTGCGGCGAATGCATCGATCTCTGTCAATCGATTCTCGATCAGGAACGACGCAAACGCGGCACGCCGAGAAAGCTCTTCTCGGAAGTCCCGACTCCACGAGAAATCGTTTCTCATCTGGATGAATATGTGATCGGCCAGGAACGGACCAAGAAGCATCTGGCGGTAGCGGTTCACAATCATTACAAGCGATTGCTTTCTCAAGAAGAAACTTCCGACGATGAAGTCGAGATTGAAAAGTCCAATATCCTGATGGTTGGGCCAACCGGTTGCGGTAAAACGCTCATGGCCCGAACTCTGGCCAAGATGCTGCAAGTGCCATTCGCAATTGGCGATGCCACCACGTTGACGGAAGCCGGATACGTTGGTGAAGATGTGGAAAACCTGCTGCTCAAACTACTTCATGCAGCAGACTTTGACGTTGAAGCCGCTCAGCGAGGCATTTTGTTTATCGATGAGATTGATAAAATCGGTAAGACCAGCAACAACGTCTCTATCACACGAGATGTTTCCGGCGAAGGCGTTCAACAGGCCTTGCTGAAAATGCTGGAAGGGACCGTCGCCAACGTTCCGCCTCAGGGAGGTCGTAAACATCCCGAACAGCAATACATCCAAATTGACACGACTAACATATTATTCGTGTGCGGCGGTACGTTCGTCGGGATTGAAGATATTATCGCTAAACGTCTCGGCAGAAAAATGATCGGCTTCGGACAACCAGGAAATTCCACCAAGAAAGAGCAACTGCGATCTGAGATGCTGGCTCACATCACCGTGGATGATGTCTTGGAATTCGGATTAATCCCTGAATTGGTCGGGCGACTTCCGATTGTCAGTTCACTCGATCCACTCTCCACGGATTCTCTGGTCCGTATTCTCCAAGAGCCTAAAAACTCGCTGGTCAAACAGTATCAGAAGTTATTTGGGATGGAAGATGCAACCATCGAATTCACGGAATCCGCTCTCATCGAAATCGCCGAGATTGCGAAACGAAAAGAAACCGGGGCACGCGGTTTAAGAAGCGTGGTGGAAGGTGTCATGTTTGACATCATGTACGAACTTCCCAATCAACCTGCGGGTGGCAAGTACATCGTGACGGATGAAATTGTCCGCGGGGAGCAACAGATGTTTCCGCAAGACGATTCCGCTGCCGCCTAAACCTGAGCGCTATGACGAATGATTCAACGCCCGGGGATATCCTCGGGCGTTTCTTGTATTCAGGTCAGTAAATCACTTATTGTATCCATTTTTGAAACTTCTTACGATGAATCAGATCGTGGACTATTCCCCACCGTGCTCGATTAAAAGGCCAGTATGAAAGTTCGTCTCTCAATCAATCATAAAAAAGCGAATGTGAAATCGGTTGTTTTACATTCGGATGCGATTATCGGTCGCAGCACCGAATGCAACTTGCGACTGGTCTCCGGACAAATCTCACGTAAGCATTGTCAATTGATTGTCCGAGATGATCAGGTTGCCGTCATCGATTTGGGGAGTTCGAACGGCACCTACCTGAATGAGACTAGGTTGAACCCCAAAACTGAAACCACCGTCAACCCTGGCGATAAAATCAGCATTGGATCGGTCACTTTTCTGGTTGATTATGATGACCCTAGTGAAATGACGCACATACGCAAATCTGAAAGCCCTCCTACTGAATCCACAACTGAAATTGGACTTAAATCACCTGTGGCCCAAGAATCGGAGAACGCATTTGATTCGATAGAAGACGATTCACAAGCTGAAGTCGACGAAATTTCAGATGAGGAGCTTGAATCCCTACTCGAAAATGAAGGCTTTGAGGACGACACAGAACATGTCTCCATTGAGTTGGACAGCGATCCTATGGAATCGGAAGATTCAAGCTTCGTTCACGATGAATCCTCCAGTTCGTCGGTATTCGATAATTCTTCCATGCTGGCGAGCGACTTTCCATTGTCTGGAAGCGACACCGGGTTGGCCGATCATTTTCACAGCGGCGATACGGACGCGGAGAACGACAACGATCAAAACACGAAAAACTTTCTACAGAATCTTGAAGACCCAGATGGTCGAGATGAATGATACTTTAAGTTATGTCAAACCTATCTCCGACAATACTCTACGCTCTTTCGTCCGATCTCTTCATTCCTAGCCGTATTCAGGCCACCGCACGCTCCCAGGGAATTGAGTCCCAGCTCCTCACCAAAGCATCCGAACTTAGTTCCGTACCCGATTTTTCCACCTTAATCGTCGATCTTGAGACCCCAGGGCTCGACTTCGGAAAATTAAAATCTTGCATCGAAGAAAATCATCTTAAAGCGATCGGTTATGCCCCTCATGTAAAAGCGGATCTCTTCCAGTCCGGAAAGTCGGCTGGTCTGACTCAGATTTACACCAGAGGGCAGATCAATGAATCTCTCACCAAGATCATTTCCGGACTCTCGTCTGACTGAATCCGACTTATTTGATCGACGCAAGGCCCCCGCATGTCGCTTCTTTTTCTGACTCATGTTGTTGCGACTCTGTTTATGCTGGGTTTGATTTGGGTCGTGCAACTTGTGATCTATCCATTGTTCGCTGAGATTCCCTCCACAGCGTTTTCCGCGTACGAAAAAGCCTATCAGCACCGGATTACTCTCATAGTCTTACCCGTCATGAGCATCGAGCTAATTACGGGAGGGATGATTCTCCTGGACCACACCCCCGAACTGGGCCGGTTGCTGCAGTGGTATAATTTCGCCGGAATTCTGATGATCTGGGCATCGACTTTCTTTCTGCAAGTCCCCTGTCACACCATCTTAACAACGCAATTTGTTCCCGAGCTTCATCGAAAACTGGTTATTTCGAACTGGATTCGAACTGTCCTTTGGACTGTCCGTTCTGTGGGACTGGTTTCAGCGATGTGCGATGTCCCCGCACTTTGAATTGAACGCACTTAACTAGGATTCTGCTTTCGAGAACAACGGTTCTCGCAATCTCTAGATGGAATGACAGTTCACTGATATCTCAAGTCAGCCTGTAAAAGTTGCTTCCCGAAATACTTGTCATTGTGCACTTTATCTACTTATTGTTTCGGTTTTTGTATCAAATATTTACACATATATCCGTAAATATCGAAATATAGGGGATATACTGAGATAACGACTTCCCTAGGGATGTTATAGTTTGCTTCCTCTGGTGGATTTCTTACTCAGTTAACAGGGTAGCTGCAATGGGACGACTCAGTGTGATGACGGGCCTGAAATCGGGAACGGAGATTCCTCTGATCAATCAGGAAATGATCATCGGTCGTCAAGCCGGTTGTGAA
This sequence comes from Planctomycetaceae bacterium, assembly GCA_014762625.1. Taxonomy (GTDB): domain Bacteria; phylum Planctomycetota; class Planctomycetia; order Planctomycetales; family Planctomycetaceae; genus JABURQ01. Next base: position 27,899 of record JABURQ010000018.1, read on the forward strand.
ATTGTTCTGCCGGACCACACAGTTTCTCGGCATCACGCCCGGATTCTCACTAAAGATGATGGCTACTATCTGGAAGACATGGGGAGCCGTAACGGGACCTATCTCAACGGACGTCGGATCACTCGACCAACACGTTTGAAAAGTGAAGATCAAATTCAGCTTTATGACATCACCTTAACCTACCTGGATGATGACGCTTATCCTGAAAGCGAGCGGTCGATACGCTCGCTCATCACCCCACACCCCTGGTCAAGTGGTGAGTTAGACGAAGAACCCCAACGTCTCAATCAAACCGAGACCGTCGCTGAGATGGATGTCGCCTATGATGAAGAGGAACAATCTCACGATAATGCTGAAATCCGATTGAGACTAATTCTTGAGATCACTCGTTGTCTGGAAAGCCCTTACGAACGAGAACAGATGCTGTCGCGGTTACTGGAACGACTGGCGAAAATCTTTCCGCAAATGGACCGCGGCTACATTCTCCTGGCCAACGAAGCCGGCAATCAACTCAAACCTGTTGCCATTCGTCAATCTGTGCAAGACCGCATCGAGGAAATGACCATTCGACCGGTCACCCGGAGTATCGCACGCCAGGTTTTGCAGGAAGGGAAGGCCATTCTGAGTGTCGATCGAATCTCTCCCGAAAACCAACCTTCGGTTCTCGATCATGAATTTCGCTCGATTATTTGTGCCCCATTGATCGGCGCCACTCGTAAACCCCTCGGAATTATCTACATCGACAGCGATGAAGTAAATCAACGATTCACCCCCGAGGACCTAAACATTCTCACATGCGTTTCGATCTTAACCGGGCAGGCGTTGGAACAAGAGTCGCAACACTCAGCTCGATTCCGTGCTGTGGTGGATACCGCTGCTGATGGAATCGTCACATTCAACGATTCCGGAATCATTGAATCGGTCAATCCTGCACTGGAAGAACTTTTCGGTTGGAAGTCCAACGAGCTGGTTCAGAAAGACGTCTCGATTCTGATTCCGTCGATTGTTGATACTTTGTTCTCTCGCAATGCTGATCAAGACACGATCGAACTGATCAAATCTCAGGATCAGGAGATTTGGGGACAGAAACGTGACGGCAATCAATTTCCGATCCATCTATCGATTGGTCAATTCGACCTGAATGATCGTAAATTTTTCACCGGAATTCTTCACGATATCAGCGAACGTAAAAACGCTGAACTGAGGCTGAAACAAAGTCAACAGGAGCTGAAGGACTTTGTGGAAAGTGCCATTATTGGCCTCCGATGGATCACTCCGGATGGCAGGATCGTATGGGCCAATCAGGCGGAGCTTGATCTTCTGGGATATCAGAAAGAGGAATATGTCGATCACCATTTTAGCGAATTCCACGTCGACTCCTGGGTGTCAGACGACATTATGAAACGTTTTCTTGCTGGTGAGGAACTCCGGAACTATCCCGCAAGATTGCAGGGAAAGTCAGGAGACATTCGCGATGTTCTGATCAGCTCGACGATCTATCGCCGAGACGGAGAAATCGTTCAACATCGTTGCTTCACACGTGATATCACGGAGAAGAAAAAAGCTGAGGAGGCCTTACACGCACTGAACGAGAATCTCGAAATGAAGGTTCGCGACCGAACGAGATCAGTCAAACTATTACAGGATGTCGCCACCATCGCTAATGAAGCGGAGACCGTGAGTCAGGCGTTCCAATCGACACTCAATCAAATTTGTCAATACATGAAATGGCCCGTCGGTCATGCCTACTTTGTCGATCCGGAAAACCCGGACTTGTTTGTGGATAGCCGCATCTGGTCGCACGAAGACACGGCGAATCTCAGAGCGTTGAAAGACATCTCCGTCGATTCCAAATTCCGTCCCGGTGAAGGAATGGTCGGAACCGTGGTGAGCACCAAAAAGCCGGTCTGGTTTGAAAACCCGGAAGAAAACTCGATTTTCACCCGAGCACGTGAACTTACTGATAGCTCACTCGATTTCGGTCTCGCGTTTCCCGTCACGTTAGGCGATCAAGTCGTGGCTGTCCTCGAATTTTTCTCTTCCGAATCCAGTGAACCGGACAAAGATCTACTGGACGTCATGTCGAATATCGGAACCCAATTAAGCCGCGTCGTCGAGCGACGAAGACTCCAGGAAGAATTGATTGACGCAGTCTGGGAACAGCAGCGCTATTTCGGCCAGGAATTACATGACACGCTCGGACAGGAACTGACCGGCATCGGGATGATGATTGCCAGTCTCGCGAACAAGGTGAAAGAAGAGAACCTGCAAATTTCAGAATCCGTTCTGGAAATTGGTGAAATGATTCAACAAGCCAAAACCGGCGTTCGAAGACTGGCGAAGGGACTCTTTCCCGTCGAAGTGGATGCTGAGGGTTTGAGAGCCGCATTGGCCGACCTCACGCGTTCCACTGAGGAACGCTGCAACATCGAATGTGAGTTCGTCTATAACAAGTCATCGACTCTCACCGACAACAACGTCGCCACTCACCTGTTTCGAATCGCACAAGAAGCCGTCAATAATGCTGTCAAACATAGTCAAGCCAGCAAAATCACCGTGGAACTTCTGCTTTCGGAAGCAGGAGTGTCCCTGTCGATTTCCGATAACGGACAGGGAGTCGAAACCGATCGTATTGATCAATATGCGGGCATGGGGCTCAGTATCATGCGTTATCGCGCGAATCTGATCGGAGCCATTTTCGAAATCGATAGCCACTCGTCTTCCGGGACTCGTGTGACATGCTATCTACCGTTACCTCAAGCATTGGAAAGTCAAACACATGCATACCACTGAATCACAAATTCGAGTCCTCATTGTCGACGACCATCCTTTTATGCGTCGCGGGCTCGCACAAACCATCGACGATATGTCTGAAATGACCGTGTGCGGAGAAGCCTCCGACAAAGCGGAAGGGCTCCAAAAAGTCGAAGAACTGACCCCCGATCTTGTCGTCGTGGACATTTCTTTGGGAGACGGCAGCGGAATCGAATTGATTAAGGAAATCAAATCTCGCTGGCCGAACACCAAGATGCTCGTCTCCTCCATGCACGATGAGTCGCTGTTTGCAGA
>JABURQ010000054.1 GCA_014762625.1 Planctomycetaceae bacterium
TTTTCGTTGGTCTGCATCGTCGAATCCGTTCCAGGAACGGTTTCAATTGGCATTGATCTATCAAAAATCGGACGCGTAGAATTCGCTCACAAGCGATCTCAACAATCCAGCCATGCTGGGGGATTCGACTGCTTCGACCGCCTTAATCGGGCAACAGTTTGCTCATTCTCGCCTCGAAAGCGAATTAGAAGACAAGCTCTTAGATCCAATCATCAAATGGATTTCGACGACGCAGTCGCCCCAGATTTCCGGAGTTGAGGATCTCGACCTGCGGTTTGTTTCTCACAAACAGAGTCACCAGCGCGAGCCCCGCGATAAATCCGCCGATGTGAGCCGCGTACGCAACGCCACCACCTCCTTCGAGCGTCCCCAATCCTCCGATGAGCTGCATCACGAACCACATTCCGACGACGATGTACGCGGGAAGCGTGACGAGGAACCGAAGAACAATCACATGCACGCCTCGGTTGGGGTGTCGCAGCAGATATCCGCCGAGTACGCCGGCGATGGCTCCCGATGCTCCCAGACAGGGAACCAGGGCACTCGCTCCCCAGGCGTTGAGCAGGACGTGCGAAAGCCCTGCCAGCAGTCCGCAGAGAACATAAAATGCGAGATATCGTCCGTGTCCCATTTCGTCCTCGATATTGTCCCCGAAGATCCACAGATACAGCATGTTGCCCAGGAGATGGAGCAAACTGCCGTGCATGAACATAGAGGTCATTAAGGTCATCCAGACGGGAATGGGGGTGTGTTCCAATCCTGGCATTTCGAACATTTCTCCGGTCTGCTCAAACTTCACCATTTTGGGTTCTGTTTCAATATCCTGTCCCGTGACGATTTCTCTCGGGACTGCCGAGTAAGCCATCGTGAATTTTTGACCGTTCGGTCCTGCCTGCAACAGGAAGTAGACGGCGATATTCGCAGCGAGAAGCGCATAGTTCACGTAGGGCGTGATTGTGCGACCGCTATTATCGTCACCGATGGGAAAAAAGAAGAGAGGCATCGAGGAACCTGTTGTGGTTTGAGTTTGAGCTGTCCGATTATAGACTTCCGGGAAAGATGGGAAAAGCGGGACCCGTTTCTCGCCGACTCGACACCACTCTCGCGGGGCGATATCTTGCTGTCATGAGTGATCCTTCCGCATCCATCCCCGACGTTCCGATTCAACGGGCTCATCCGCGGCTGCTAATCAGCGTTCGCAATCAGGAAGAAGCCCTCGTCGCTCAGCAAATGGAAGTCGATCTAATTGACCTGAAGGAACCGGTGAAAGGTTCCCTCGGTATGGTCGATCTCGAGATCGCGCGAGGGATCGCCGAGGAACTCCCCTCTGCCACGTTAAGCCTGGCACTGGGAGAACTTTCCGACTGGCGGGAGAGTGAAATCGCCCCGCGGATCCCGTCCGCTTTTCGATATCTGAAATTGGGATTAGCCGATCAAGTCTCCCGCTCCGACTGGAAGTGCGACTGGCGGGGATTTCGAGAACGGGTCGAACGACAATCCGAACAATCGTTCGACTGGATTGCCGTCGTCTATGTCGACCATCTCGCCGCGAATTCCCCCGATCCGGAAGAGATTATCGCCGCCGCCATCGAGACCCGCTGCGCCGGTGTACTGTTCGATACCTGGTCGAAAGAGGCCGGCTCGCTCCTCGATCACGTCGCGCCCCAGCGCCTCGCCGGTTTCGCCTCAACGATTCATGCCGCAGGTTTGCTGACTGCCTTCGCCGGGAGCCTTCGCGCCGATCATCTAAAAACGCTGTTACCGATCTTGCCGACCATCGTGGCGGTTCGAGGAGCGGTCTGCGATGACTCGAACCGGGTTGGTCGACTGTCCGCGTCCCGAATTCGAGCATTTCAGGAACAGCTACAACACCCCGTCAGTTCCGGAAAATGACGGGGGGACACTTCACGGCTTCGGTTTCTCTGGCTCTTTCGGAGCATACGCGCTAAAGATGATTTTTTTCCCGTCGGGAGTATAGCGGGGAGCGAAAGCGCTGATCCCGGCGGGTATCCGATCGAGCAAAACCGGTTCCTTCTCTCGATGGAGGGGTTCCATCGTCATCAAACGATAGAGTTTTGTTTCTTCGTCTCGGCTCGCAAAGAGGATTTTTGAACCGTCCGGATGCCAGGCGATCGTATGATGAATTTCCCGGTCTTCAAGCAGTTTGACCGGTTGCCTTTCGTCAAGCACTTCAACCGCGAACAACCCCTTCGTACGGGCACGATCTTCCGCGAGAAAAACGAGATTTCGACTATCGGGCGACCAGGCAAAGTGATAGTAGATAATCCGAAAGGGAGTTGGATCGTCTTCGAAGACGGCCCACTCTTCGCCCTCGACGATATCCAGGATTTTGATGTTGTAACCGTGGGCGTAACTGGCCCAGGCCAGTTTTTTGCCGTCCGGCGACCACGCGCATCCCCAGCCGCGATCATCGAGCAAATACTTGGTTTCCTCAATCTGATCGAGATTGGCCACCCAGACGCCGCGCGAATCGTAACGGGAAAAAAAGATCCGTTTTCCCCGCGGAGACAGGGACGGCATCGCGCCGGCGGTCAATTCCCGTTCTTCCTCCGTTTCGAGATTGTACCAATAGATTTTTGAGGACGTATTCCGCTCTCCTGCTTCGGCGTTATACCCCGAAAACACCATCAAGCGGCCATCCTCGGAAAAGTCGACCGATTCTTCGGCCCGCCCGGTTCGTTCGGGAAACAGTTTCGTCATATTGGCGCCATCCGGGTCCGTGATATAGAGCTGAGGCCAGGTTTGCAGCTTGAGCTCGTCCGGAGGCGGCTCCTGAGCCGAAAGCGTGCCCGCCGAAATCAGCAGAGTGAGCAGGCTGGTGATGAGGAGAATTCGAGGCGACATAGGGCGATCTCAGAGAGAAACATTTCACGAGCGATAGTGGGGATCCTCTCCGATGAGTGCCGGGAACTCAAGGAATTTTTCCGGAGTCGCGGAGAATCAATTTGAGGGATTGACGAAAATTCCCGCCCCGAACTCCCTTCGCGCGAACCGGGTCAGCAGTCACAATAGGCTTTCCCCCACTTTCCGACTCATGAAAATGTACCCGCAAATCCGATGACTACGCTGCTTGAACTCCGCGACGCTCTCAAATCGTACGGCGGACAAACTTTGCTCGATCACGCCGACCTGGTGCTGAGCGACGAATACAAAGTCGGTTTCATCGGTCGGAACGGTGCCGGTAAATCGACCCTTTGCAAAATTCTGCTGGGTGAGGAACAACTCGATTCGGGAGAATGTTTGCGACACCCGTCGCTGCGATTGGGATATCTGCATCAGCACGACCCCTTCGAGCCGGGGGAATCGGCGATGGAATTTCTGATGCGGGATTCCGGGCAACCCGATTATCGTTGCGGTCAGGTTGCGGCACAATTCGAGTTGAAGAACGAACGCTTGACCTGCCCACTCAAGGAACTGTCGGGAGGGTGGCAAACGCGGGTGAAACTCGCCGCGCTACTGTTGCACGATCCGAATCTCCTGCTCCTCGATGAACCGACCAACTTCCTCGATTTGCGTACGCAGATTCTGTTGGAGAATTTTCTCAAAGATCTGCCGCTGGCGTGTGTGATCGTTTCGCACGATCGTTCCTTTCTGAAGGCGACCTGCGATCACACGCTGGAGCTTTCGAAGGGTAAGTTGACGATGTATTCGGGCGACATCGAAGCCTTCCTCGAAATGAAGGAGGAAAAACGGGAACGCGATCTCCGTTACAACGCCAACATCCGCTCTAAACAACGCCAACTGAAAACATTCATCGATAAAAACCGCGCCGGCGCCAACACCGCCTCGCAAGCGCGCAGTAAAGCGAAACAATTGGCCCGTCTGGAAACGGTCGATATCGAGGAAAACGAAGCGACCGTCTCGATTCACGTACCGCAAGTGGAAACGCGGAAAGGCTCCGTCCTGCGATGTACCGATTTGGCCATCGGTTACGAGGAAGGACACCCGGTCGCCGACGACATCCAGCTCGATCTGGAATACGGCGAACGCATCGCCATCGTCGGGGATAACGGGCAAGGGAAAACAACATTCCTACGTACGATCGTCGGATCGCTGCCGAAGCTGGGTGGGAATCTCAAGTGGGGCTACGGCGTCGAGATCGGCACGTACGCCCAACACGTCTATACCTCACTTCCTCAGGACATGCGGGTGCTCGAGTATTTGCAGGCACAGGCCCTGCCGGAGACGACCACGCAACAGGTGATGGAAGCGGCGGGGAGTTTCCTGTTCCGTGACGAGCATTTGAAGAAACCGGTCTCGGTGTTGAGCGGAGGCGAGCGGGCGCGGTTGTGTCTGTCGGGAATTATGTTGGGAAAATCTTCGGTTTTGATTCTCGACGAACCGGGTAACCACCTCGATGTCGAAACCGTGGAGGCACTCGCCGACGCGTTAAAAACGTACGAAGGGACCGTCATCTTCACCAGCCACGATCGCCACTTTATGCAGAAAGTCGCCACGACGGTCGTTGAAGTGCGCGACGGGAGCGTGGTGAATTATCCGGGCAGCTACGAAGACTATCTCTATCGGGTCACCAAGGAAGTGGAAGAGGGTCAGCGGGAGAGTTCAGGCGCCTCGCGACCACAGGGGCACGAACCGAAAGTCAAACAGACCGGCAAAGTGATCTACGAAACCTCCAAGGAGCAAAAGAAGGTCGAACGCAAAATCGAAAAGCTCGATCAGCAGCGACAAAAAATCAACAAGCAGTTCCTCGAAATCACCGATCACGAAAAAGCTCAGGAGCTACAGCAGGAGTTGCAGACGGTGAATGATGAAATCTCGCAACTCGAAGAGCAATGGATGGAACTGCAGGCGGAATTGGACGAAGTCGAGTCCTGACACGCTTGTGCCTCGCTTCCAAATCGCCATTCGCGCATTCCGACGAGCTTCCTATAATCAGTGAGAGGCGAACAGTCACCCAAGATAGGAAGTTTCGCGATATGCGCGCGATGTTCATGATTCTGACCGGAGCGATTCTCTTTGTCTGCAACTATGGCCCTCTCGCCGGACAGGAACGCGATCCGTTTTACGACCAGCGGCTTGAGATGGTTCACCGGTATCTTATTCCTGAGGGGATCGATAACAAACGCGTTCTGTACGCGATGAAGACCGTTCCGAGACACGAATTCGTGAGTCAGTTCCGCCAGAAGTATGCCTATCACGACATCGCCATCGAAATCGGCTACGGACAAACGATTTCCCCTCCTTATATCGTGGCCTACATGACGCAGGTGCTCGATCCTCAGCCGGGCGACAAGGTGCTCGAAATCGGGACCGGATCCGGATATCAGGCGGCGATCCTGGGAGAGATCTGCAAAGAGGTTTATTCCATCGAAATCGTCGAGCAGTTGGGGGTGAGAGCGGGTAAAAAGCTCAAAGAACTCGGCTACAAAAACATCCACACGAAAGTCGGTGACGGCTATCTCGGCTGGCCCGAACACGCCCCTTTCGACAAAATCATCGTCACTTGCTCGCCGGAAAAGATCCCCCAGCCTCTAGCCGAACAACTGGCGGAAGGGGGGCGGATGGTGGTGCCGGTGGGAGAACGCTATCAACAGGTTTTCTACCTGCTGGAGAAGAAAGATGGGAAACTCGTCGAGAAAAAATTGATCCCGACTCTGTTCGTGCCCATGACGGGGATTTCGGAAGAGAATCGCGACGTCAAACCGGATCCGCTGAATCCGCAAATCGTCAACGGCTCGTTCGAGATCGACGCCAACAAGGACGGCAAACCGGACAACTGGCATTACCAACGACAGATGAAATATCAGACGTACGGCGGTGTGGACGGAGAGCGGTGCGTCAAGTTTTTGAATTTGACACCGGGACAACCCTCGCAGGCACTTCAGGGAATGGGAGCCGATGGACGCGAACTCGACTCATTAAAGATCGAGGTCTCGGCGATGTATACGAATCTACGATCGGGGCATGAGGACTACGAGAAGCCCGGCGTCCAGGTGATGTTCTACGATTACCGCCGCAAATTCATCACCTCGGAAATCATCGGCCCGTGGAGCGGGAGTTCTCCCTGGAGAACTTATACGAAAAAAGTCCCCATTCCCGACAACGCCCGCGAGATGATCGTGCAGATCGGCATCAACGGCGGTACGGGGAAATTGTGGGTGGACGACGTGAAGATCGAAGCGTCAAAACGCTGAGGGCTGCTAAGCTTTTCGCTGTTCGGAAAACTTCTCGCGGAACTTATCGAGCTTCGGTTTGATGACCGCCTGGCAGTACGGTTGGCCGCCGTTGAGCTGATAGTAATCCTGGTGATAATCTTCCGCCGGGTAGAAGGTGGGGCAGGGTTCGATCTGTGTCACGATCGGATCGGCATACTCGCCGCTTTCGTCGAGTTCTTTTTTCAGACTCTCGGCGATCTCACGCTGCTGCTCGTCGTGCGTGAAGATGACGGACCGGTATTGCGTGCCGACGTCGGCGCCCTGTCGATTCAGCGTCGTGGGATCGTGAGTGGCGAAGAAGATCGCCAGGAGTTCGCGATAATTGACTTCCGCGGGATCGAACTCGATCTGAATCACCTCCGCATGGCCGGTCGTTCCCGTGCAGACTTCCCGGTAGGTCGGGTTTTCGGTCTCGCCGCCGGCGTAGCCGGAAGTGACGGAATGGACTCCCTGCACTTCGGCATAAATGGCCTCGGTACACCAGAAACAGCCCCCACCGAATGTCGCTTTGGAGATCTCTGTCATGATGATTGCTTTCCGGCTTTGGAGTTGAAGTCAGCTCGTCCAGTCGGATCGATTCCAGACGAGGTAATTGAGCAGGATGGGGAGTTCGTAAATCGCGAGCAGAATAAACAACACGAAGCCCTTTTGGTATTTCTGGTTGAACTCCGTCATGTCTTTTTCTTTGTGATAAAACTGATGCGCCCAGTTTTGATAGCGGTGTGCCGCAAGTATCAGCACCACATAAATCACAATCGTAAAATTCGCGGCGGCTCCAGGGAAAGAGATTAACGGGCACAAAAAGACTGCCGAAGAAACAATCACCGCCACCATGGCCAGTGTCGAAAGCCAGACTTTGAGCGGGACATTGAACAGCAGCACCAGCATATACGGCGACACCAAGCCGATGATGATGTACTCGGGATGTTCGTATCCAAACAAGCGGGCGCTGATTTCCCAGACCATCGCGCATAACCCGAAATAGACCGCGAACACAGAACCGAGATGCCCTACGTTCAAGCCGAACTGCGAATGTCGGCAGAGATGGCGTTGGTACAACTCTTCAAAATTGACGTTCAGAATATTCATAGGCAGGAAGGTTCCCGATAACTATTTACGACGCAGTTTCGCCGAGACGATCAATTTGACGGCGTTCGCGATCAGGATCGGCAACGGTCGATTCAACACTCGTTTCAACATCGCCGCGATGTGATCGATTTCTTCATCCGTCACCGATAACGGCGGGGTAAACTTCATGATGTACGGTTTATATTGGCAGAACCCCATGATCATCGGCAACTGGCGATCCTGCAAGAGTCCTACAAAATAGAATCGAAACAGCATCTTCTGCAACCGCGAACGCAACCAGCCCTCGCGATTCAATTCGATCGCGATCAGCAAGCCGAACACGCGCACTTCCTTCACGGCCGGGCAATCATCGAGAGCCGCATGCAGTTGTTGGGAAAAATGCTCGCCTGCGTGCCGGACGCGGTCGGTGAACTGCTGCTGTTCGGCCAGATGGAAGATGTTGGCGACCGTCTGATATCCGACATCGTATTCGTACAACGAACGAATCATCGGCACGAGATCGGGTTGCTGTTGGTCGAGCTTCTCTCGCACGCGCTCATTGAACAGGGTGAAGGCAAACGGAAACATCATGTCGGACGTGGCCTTGCCGGTCGAAACCAGATCGGGATTCACGCCGCGATCCGCACTATGCAGAAACGGACCGGTGCGGAACATGCCCGTCTGCACCTCATCGACAAAAATCAGGAAGTCGTGTTCCTCCCGCTTACGTTGCAGATGAGCGATCAGTTCGTCCGGAAGCGAAATCACTCCTCCCACTCCCTGGACCAGCTCGAATTGCACGAGAGCGACGGGATACTCCGCCAGGACCTGATCGACGACCTCGCAGACATCGTCGGCAAATGGATCGACGTAGATGACATGTTCGTAGAGCGTGCCGAGATGCGTTTTGTATTTCGGGTTAGCCGTCCCCGTGAGGGCCAGGAGCGTCTTACCGCCGAAGCCTCCCTGAAACGCGAGCACATATTTTTTGGGAAACTGGGCGGCGAGGCCGAGTTTGAGGGCGGTTTCCACCGCGCCGCCGCCACTCACGCCGGGAACGTGATGCTCGAGGCCGCTCAGGTGTTTCAGTTGCTCGGCGACATAGTTCCTGGCTTCGGCAGGGGAGTCTCCCGATTCCAGATCGGTCACGTAGGTGGGTGGGTTATGGCCGCGAATGGAGCAGGCGACTCCCGCAACGCCGTCGAAGTAACAACGTTGCCCGATCATCACATGATGTCCTTGAGCGATGACGTTGCCCTGATTGAAGTTGAGGGTGCGGATGGCCTTGCGAAGCGAAGGACTGAAGAGTGCGGCGAAGGTTTCGCCTCGGAAAGAGAGATCGCGGCGGACCCGGTCGAGTGTCGGCTGGATGCGGGCGATGAATTCCGGATACGCGGCGGTGAGTGATTTGGTCAGGTGCAGCGTCGAGATGCTGTTGGGCTGATAGGTGGTGGAGTGGAAAGTCGAGGTGCCGGGTTGCATCCAGCGTCCGTAAATATCACCACGCGCGGTCATCGCGCTAAACGGAACATCGTGATGGACGAACGACTCATCGAACACCACGACATCGGGGCGCAGAACCGTCCGCCAATCGGCATCGGATTCACTGTTAAGCCAGAGGTCGCGATCGAGACAGACGATTTGCAGTCGATGGTCGAGGGACGCCACCCAGGACGATTTCTCGGTGAGCACTTCCGGCATTAGAACGACAAAGCCGAACTCCTCATCTTGCAAGTTTTTGACCTGTTCCGCGATATCGGTTCCGGACAAAACAACGACCTCGGGAATGAGCGTGATCGTCTCGTCACCGATGGAGATGCTCTCGAAAAACTTTAATCGTCCCGCCGGATCGAGGATCAAGCCGCGTTGCGAGATGCCCCGACATTCGGTTTCGTAGCGAGCCAGCTTGCAGGCACCGCTGAGGACTTCTTCGAACGCGTTACCGAGATAGGTCGGCAGTCGTTCGTCTTCGGAGAAAGCATTGCTCCAGGTTTGTTTGAGAATCTTTTCGAGACAAACGCACGCCTGCGCCACGAACGGATTGAGATACAGACGAAACAGATTCGGAATCTGCTTCGCGATCAGTTCGCGACAAGTCTCGAGTATCGGCGGAGGTTTAGACATCGTTGTCGATTGGTTCGTCCCGGAAAATCTTTACATGCTATGTTTGCCCGGATTGTGGGCAACGGTCTTAAAGTTTTCGGAAACGTATTTTTCAAAAGTCTCTTTATGTCGCTTCATCATAAAAACGTCCGCCGAGATGCGATCGGATTCGCCGAACGGGGAATGCGGCAGTCCGTCCCGTTTCACATAGCGTAACTGAATCTTGGAAATCGGCAACGATTTGTGCGTTTCCCAGAAGTGCGGGAATTCGTCCGGCGTGAAAAACAATTCGGTGTGATAGCCGAGTGCTTTCATGAACGCATGAAACAGCCAAGCGGTCACCGGGTTCCCTTCGATTTTGTCCCAGATTTTTCCAATGTTATCGCGGGGGAACTCCATCATCTCGTTTTGTTCGGCATCATCGGCGGTGAAGTAGGTATAGATTTCGACCTCGTCGGAGGCGGCTTTCGATTTACGAACTTCAACATTCGAGGCTTCGGGATGATGGAAGACCGACATCAACTTGTCGCTGTCGGGATTGACGAGCGTTTCCCGTTCCATGAAATATTGCGATTTGTCTTTGAATCGCAGATACAATCGCAGCAACACGATCCGACTGCCCTGATGATACATGTGTTGCCGAAAGATGTCGCTGTCGCGTGTGACGCATTGAATGCGATCGATCTCGGGATCGTAAAGAACGACTTTCTCGATGGTTTCGCCGACCGTCGTGTATTCGGACGCCGACCCGTGGATCGGTACGAAGAACGCCGTCCCCATGCTGACGTAGGAATAATTGGGGATGACGAACATCTCCTTACCGCGCGGACGAAGCGCCTCGATCACCTGCTTCAACAAGACGCCGTTATCGAGCTTGACGAGATTCTCGTCGACGAATTCGATCCGTTGGCAACCGATCGTCGAGATCACGGTCTTGCCGGGATGCTGGTGACCGAAGTGGATCACGCCGTTGTTGTAACCGACCACTTTCAGAAACTGATCGCCGTACGGATTGCACAGTTCCAGCAATTCTCGCTGCGAGGAAATCGTCAGGGTCTCGAAGTCCCAGTACCTCAATCTCGGAGAGACACAGCGGAACAGGTAAAAAATGAGCGCTGAGAGTTGTCCCAGTTGAAGCACTCCGCCGATCCAGGCGAGGGCTTCGCGGTACCGATGCCAGAGAGTCGGTTTGCGAAATCGTTTCAAGACTTCGCGCCAGGATTCATTCTTTCCCAGTAACGTGAAGGTGCGGTTACGATGAGTGGATGGAGAGGTAAACTCTTTTTCGATGGCATCGAACAGGACTGTTTCCGAAAGAATCGTGCTTCGCAGCCGCTTCGGTACCAGCGGATAGAGCGGAGCGAGTTGTCGAAACTCTCGTTCGGCTCGCGAGGATTTCCCCAGCAGGATGCCGGGACGATAAACCGTCAATCGCGCTGGTGAATCGGCGAAATGACCTCGGGCGGCATCTTCGAGCTTGATCGCTTCCGGGTCTCCGAAGTGCACCCGAAACGAACTGACGATGGCGATCGATTTGGGTGGGGTCTGCTGGATGATCTCCGAGAGGGTCTTCAGTACCGTCCGCGTTCGAAGGCTGTAATCTTCTCCCAGAAAGACGACAACTTCGTGCAGCGGCGTTTCCTGTCGAAGTTGTTCGTATCTCTCTCGGCTGAAGTTGTAGATGGGGCAGGTATCGTGAGCCTCTTCAATCTTTTCATCGATCACGGGGTGCGTCACGACCGCAATCCGCCGATTCCTGTGTCGGGCGGCGTGGATCGTATAATCGATCACCGACGGGTTACCGCAATCGACGATCAGTAGCAGAGACTGGTTGTCCATGATTCCGGTGAGTTTATTGAGGCGATGGAAAATCAAATAATGGTTGGCCGTACTTCAGCTTTTCATCGTCGGCGACCAATACCCGACTTTTCTCGTTCGGTTCAGTGATCACAATCGCGGTGGAACCGAGATTGAACGTCGCCAACCAACCGCAACGGTCGAGTTCGACGGGATTATCATACTGTTTTCGGGTGATGTTTCGCGAGGAACAACGAAAATCGGGATCCCAGGGGAGCGTGATATCTCCCACTCCCCAACCGGCCACCATAATCACCAGGCACGATCCGAGGGGCGTTTCGATTCGGAACACCATCCGTTCGTTGAGAGTGAAGGTCGGGAATTCCTGACGTTGAAAGGGCGGATGAACCAGCAATCGCGAACCGGGAACGTGCATCGCTTCCTCGACGCGTCCGCTTTGCGGACTGAAGACTCGATGACAGTCCGCCGGTGAAAGAAACAGAATCGCATACCGGCCGTTCTGGTACTTCTCGATGTCCATCTCGGGACAAAGTGACGAGAGCGTGTAGTCGATTCCCTTGGCGATCAGAATCGTTTCTCCCTCGATGAGACCGGTCTCCTGAACCCGACTGTCGCACGGCACCAGATATTGCGAATCCGTTTGTGGGATCGGTCGGCATTCCGGTTTCAATCCTCGCGTGAAGACGGCGTTGAGCGTCGGATAGTCTTCGATGGGGAACTCGGCTTCCTCTTCATTCAGTGAGTCGTATTTTTGACCGAAGACCGAGCGGAACAGTTTGCCGCGTAAGGTGCGCGTCGGAATCGGCAGCCGGGATAACTTCACCCCCAGCCAGGCAATCAGCATTTTCAGGCGTCCGCCGTGAATGCCGCGTGCCTGCTTGCGCTGTTCTTTGAGGATTTCCGCCGGGGATGGTTGTTGCATAGCGAGATTCGTGAGGGTTCAGAGTTCGTCGATCACAGTATCCGCAATTCGGAGCGCATTTGCCATGATGGTGAGGGCCGGTCCGACGCCCAGTGAAGTCGGAAACAGACTCCCATCCGCCACAAACACCTCCGGATGATCGAACAATCGACCGTTCCGGTCGGCGACGGCATGGTCTCGATCGGTTCCGAAACGCAAGGTGCCGCATTGATGGGCGACATGTTCGGTCGAGGGGAAAGATTTCGTCAGACAGTGTGCCGCGCCGCCTCGCTTGAGGATCTGGACCATCTGCTGCGTGAGAAACTGGCCGCGTTCAAAATCGTATTCCGAATAACGATGAGATAAATGAATCCGCCCCGCTTCGTCCACCGTGACTCTGTTGTCGGGATTCGGCAGATCTTCGATGATCCCCGCCAGAGGAAGCATTCGCTTCCGCAATCCGTCGATCGCGGCGCGAGGCAACCAGGCGGGAGCCGTTTTGGCGATCATCAGCGGTCCCGGAACCGGTAACGACTGCACGAGTCCCAACTTGTGGGGGTAGTCCTCCGTCCCGTAATAATGGTCGGCGAACCCGACCTGCTTCACGAACGTCGATTCGGCTCCCGTCCGTTTCAGGTACAGACCGACCACAATCGGCGAAAGATGCATCATGTAATTCCGACCAATCAGCGGATGTCGGCAACCGGACTGCAACAGTATCGCCGGTGAGCCGATCGCTCCCGCCGCCAGAACGTATCGCTTCGCAGTCAGGACTGTCTGCTCTCCCGATTCCCGGTCGGTGACGCGAACGCCGGTGACGGTTTCGCCGGACCGTTCCAGCCGCTCGACCTGAATCCCTGTTTTCAGTTCGAGAGAACCGGTTTCCTGCGCGGCTGCGTCGACAACTTGCCCTGCCGAGATACGAGCTCCGTTGGGGCAGATGTAACCGGGACAGGCATCGCATTGCAGGCAGATATTGAAATCGATCCCCAGCGGCAGGACGAACGGCTTCAACCCGGCGTTCTCGTTACCGCTGACCAGTCGCTCATTAATCGGTTTCAGAGGAATCGGCGAGTGCGGGTAGCTCTCGGTCGGTCGTTGCAGCGGACCGTAATGGTCGGACGGTTCCCCGCTGACGTGGTAAAGTTGTTCGGCACGCTCGTAATACGGGGCGAGGTCCTCATAGTCGATAGGCCAGTCGTGGATGGCTTTTTCCAGCCGGTCGCCGTAATGAATCCCCGGGTGGAAGTCCTCGCGACTCGGTCGCATCAAAGCGGCTCCGTAGAGCGACGTGCCGCCTCCCAGCACTCCGCCCATGTAGAGACGTGTAGGGTTGCCGTTGACGTCGATGTCTCGATCGTCGTAGGGCTGTTTTTGAATGAGCATCGCTCGTTCATCGTGCGGCAGGGAGACATCGGGGAAGCGTCGTCCCCGTTCGAGCAGCAGAACCCGTTTGCCCGCCCGAGCGACGGCTTGTGCCAGAGTCCCTCCTCCCGCTCCGCTCCCGATCACGATCACATCGTAAGACTCAGACATCGCGGAACACAGAACCTTTCAGGGGACTCGGACAGGTGAATTTACGGCGTACAGAATAGCAGTCTGGCGGCTGTCTTCACCAGCCACGACACCCATTCGAACGGGATCCCTGAAAAGAACGGCAAAAACTGAAAAAACGTGTGAGTTTTCAACCATTTGCAACGTCCTGAAAGGTGAGTTCCTCCATCTCAATCTCTCCAACCCCCCTGATTGGTGCGATCCGATTGTCATCCAGGATTCGCCCTCGAATCAGGTCGATTGTGAATGATGAGTTGTAATCCGGGCAGCGCAGTGTTTGAATAGAAGCACCATACCTAACCTGTTGACAGGACAGCGACTAAGAAAAGGTTCCGCTTTCGATGCAAACCGATACGATTCAACGTCAATATGATGAGGTCATCGCTCAACACTATGACCTCGATCCGCAAAATGTGACCGGCGATTCGCTCACCAAAGCGACCCAGCACCTCGAAAACACAGGGAACCTTACCAACACCTCGGAACCGCTCAAAGTCCTCGATGTCGGTTGTGGAACGGGAATGTTCTGTGAGCGACTCCGCAATCAAGTCGGTATGAACATCGATCCTTACGGCCTCGATCTCTCGCAAGCGATGGTCGATATCGCCGGCGAACGGATTGTTGATATGAAACTGGCCGTCGATGACGCCGCCAACCTCGACGAACATTTTCAGAGTGTGGCCTTCAATATTATCTGTACGCACTTCATGACCGGGTTCGTCCCGATGGATGTGCTGGCCCCGAAGATTCACAGTAAACTCACCGAGGGCGGTTACTGGTCGTTCGTTGGTGGGACGATGGGGGGCTTCCCAAATCTTCAAAAGAAAGCCGACCTCAAAATTCTGAAAATGATCTTCGGCGGCAAAAGCCTCGATACTCCCTCGCTCGTTCATAATCCGGAAGACGAAGCGGATGTGGTGGCGAAACTCGAATCTCATGGTTTCGAGGTCTGCCAGAGTGAAACTTTCGAGCCGGAAGTCAACTTCGCCAACTACGACGAATTCATGGACTTCGCGTATCGCGGCGGTTGGCTCACGCCGTTCGTCGAACAACTCGGTCTGCACAAACTGAATCGGACATCGCAAGCGATTCTGAACAAACTCGCTTTCCCGATCAAAGACAATCATCGCATCGTGTTGGCGTTGGCTCGCAAGAAAGATCAATAGTCTCGATTCGCGACACGGAAGAAAGAGTCGTTCGATGCGCGTCGCCATCATCGCCGAAGTGTTTCTCCCGAAGATCGACGGCGTCGTTCACCGGACTCTCAATCTGATCGAACAGCTTCAAGCCGCCGGCGACGAACTCCTCATCCTCTGTCCGTACGCAGAAGGAGAACGGGATTGCGATGTTTCGCTCGTCGATTTTAAAAGCTTTCCGTTCATTACCTATCCCGAATACAAGATCGGGATCCCCGACCGTCGACTGGAAGAATCGATTCGCGAGTTCCAGCCCGATGTCGTGCATTACATGAACCCGCTGGCGTTCGGTTTCCGTTGTTACAATCGCCTGCGAAAAGCCGGTCTCAATTACCCCAGCATGTTTTCGTTTCATACGCTGTATGGCGAGTTCGTCAAAGGGTACGCCGCCCTGCGGCCTCTTTCGCCCATCATCTGGTGGACGATGCGCGAGTTCCACAACCGGGCCGACATGAACATGACGGTTTCCGGATTGATGCGTGAAGAATTGATCGAACGGCATTTCGAACGGGTCGAACTCTGGCCTCCCGCCGTCAATGTGGAGCAGTTTCATCCCGGCCAGAAATCGGACGAGATGCGCAGACGGTTGACGAAAGGCCGTCCCGAAAAACCGTTGCTGCTGACGGTCTCCCGCCTCGCTCCCGAGAAGAATGTGTTGTTTCTCAAGGAGATCGTCGAGCGTTTTCCCGAGGCGACGCTCGCGGTCGTGGGGGATGGACCGCAACGCGCCGAACTGGAGAAGAAGTTCGCCCACCTCGACGCGAATTTCTTCGGTTATCTGACCGGTGACGAACTGGCATCGGCGTATGCCTCGTCGGACTTGTTCCTGTATGCGTCCGAAACGGAGACGATGGGGAATGTGGTTTTGGAAGGGATGGCGACCGGTTGTCCGGTAGTTGTCCCTCGTGCGGGGGGAATTCCGTCGCTCGTCGAACACGACAAAACAGGCCTTCTCTACGAACCTCGCAACGCCGACGAAGCGTGCGGCTATGTGGAAAAACTCCTCTCGGATACCGCATACCGGGAACGGATTGGCAATGCCGCCTACGAAACGGTGAAAACCTGGGACTGGAAGAATTCGATCAAGCGCGTTCGTGAGGTGTATCAGGAATCGATCGATCGTTTCGATCCCGACGCGGCCCAATCCGCGACTGTGAAACAACGTCTCGCCGGTCTGATGGTTTCTACGCTGGTGACGACGTTCAGTTGTTTGGGGAAGACGACGAGACCTCCTCAGTAAAGTTTACGAATTTCGTTCGAAAGTGAGATTATGAAACGGCTCTTAACCCTCACTCTGTTCCTCGTCTTCACACATCCTCTCCACGCCGCTGAACCGCCCAACGTCGTCATGATCGTCTCCGACGATCAAGCGTGGACCGATTTCGGCTTCATGGGGCATCCGCATGTTGAGACGCCTCATATCGACAAGCTGGCGTCACAGTCCGCCCGCTACCCGAACGGTTACGTGCCGACTTCCGTTTGTCGTCCGTCGCTGGTGACATTGCTGACCGGTTTGTACCCGCATCAGCACGGCGTCCACTTCAATCATCCTCCTCCCGGCAACTCGGCCTTCAACAAAATGTCACAGGAGGAATACGTCCGCGTGCGCGATCGAGCCAGTTATTTGATTCGATCCGTCCCCGCCTTGCCGCGCATTTTACAACAGGAAGTCTATACTTCCTTACAGACCGGGAAATTCTGGGAAGGGCATTATCGCAACGCGGGCTTCACGCACGGCATGACCCTGGACAAAGCGTCTCCCGAACCGGCCTACGGTAACCGGAAACTTCCAGACGGTTCGCTCGTCGCCCACGGTAACGGAGACGCGGGGCTCAACATCGGTCGCGACACCATGCAGCCGATCGCCCACTTTCTCGATGAACACGATGACCAACCGTTCTTCCTCTGGTACGCTCCCTTTCTGCCCCACGAACCCCACAATTCCCCCGACAAATATCGTCAACGCTACGCCGACAATCCCGACGTCCCCCGTCACTTCGTCGATTATTACGCATCGTGTACCGAATTCGACGACACGGTCGGCCAACTGATGCAGATGCTCGATCAGCGCGATTTGACGAAGAACACTCTGTTTGTGTTCGTCATCGATAACGGCTGGATGCCGAAAGAGACCCGCAGCACTCGTACCGGAAAATTTCCGGTCGATACACGATCGAAACGATCGCCGTTTGATTACGGCCTGCGAACGCCGATCCTGATTCGCTGGGACGGACACGTCAAACCGGCCACCCATGAAGCACTCTGCAACAGCGTCGATATCGTGCCGACGATTCTGGACGCGGTCGGCATCGAGAAACTCAATGACACGTTGCCCGGTCGTTCGTTACTCCCGTCCGCGTTGGGGAAAAAACCTCTGGAAGACGGACCGGTGTTTGGAGAGATCTATCCCGGCGATGCAACGTCTCTGGGACATCCTTCCCGGGATCTCGCCTATCGCTGGGTTCGTCTGGGACGATGGAAGCTGATTGTTCCCCACGAACAGCGCGGTTCCATCTGGCGGAATTACGTCTCCGACGTCTCACTTTTCGATGTTGAAAACGATCCTTACGAACGAACCAATCTCGCCGGGAAACAGGAACAGGTCCAGCGCGTTCAACAACTGCAACAGTTACTCAATCAGTGGTGGACGCCAGGTGATGATTCCCAGGTTCCAAAGCTGAAGGAGTGACGGTCACCCTTCAGCGGCAGGAGCAAGGACCGAGAAGTCGGCAAACAGGGCGTAGATGGCAATTACGGCCAGAATCAAAACCACGCCGCCGAGAGTGGCGTGCTTCCAGGGAGTCATATCGACCGCTTTGACGTCTTCCTGGATGAACTCGGTTTCACGGGGTTTGATGGCGCCGATGATGAGCATCAACGCCACCAGGCTCAGAAACACCAGTCCCAGAAAGTGGAACGTGTGGATGGCTGCCAACAGTTCCACGACAGGTGGTACGAAATACCCGATCGCAATGGCAGCAATGCCACCCAGCAAGCCGACTTTGGCGGCGAGAGGCGGGACCCGTTTTGTCAGCATGCCGACCAGAACCACCGCGAAGATCGGAATAAAATACATGCCGTTCATCTTTTGCAAATAGCCGAAAATGCTTTCTGTTTTCGCCAGGGCGGGAGCGATAGACATGGCGGAGACGGCGACGACCCAACCGAAAATTTTCCCGCTCCGGACGACTTCATGCTCGGTGGCGTCGGGCTTCAGAATCGCTTTGTAGTACCCGAGACTGAAGAGAGTACAGGAACTGTTGAGAGCCGAGTTGAAGCTGGAGAGGATCGCACCGACCATGGCGGCCGCGAAAAAACCGGTTAAGGAATCGGGCAGTACGTCACTGACGAGTCGTCCGTACGCGGTGACCGATTCAATCCCCTGCCCCTTGTAGAGCGAATAGGCGATCATGCCGGGCAGTACCAGATAAATCGGTCCCAGAAGTTTGAGAGCCCCGGTGAGCAGCACCCCTTTTTGCCCTTCCGCGAGGCTGCTGGCTCCGAAAGTTCGCTGAATGATTTGCTGGTTCGTCGTCCAGTAAAAGAGCGTCAACAGGAAGATGCCCGAGAAGACCGTGTCATAAGGAACCGACGAATCGGGACCACCCAGTGAATTGAAACGCCCCTGCTGTTCCTCGGCCAGTCGGTCAATTCCCGCCGAGACACCACCGTCTCCACCGAGATGCGACAGCGCGAAAAAGGTGATCATCATGCCGCCGACCAGTAATCCGATGCCGTTGAGCGTATCGGAGACCGCCACCGTTCGTAGTCCGCCAAACAGGGCGTAAATCGAGCCGACAATCCCGACCAGCCAGACAATCAACCACAGCGCGAAAGTATCGGTCTCAATATTGAAAGTCTCCGGCAGTGAGCCTAACAACATTTTGACATCCATGACGCCGATCATTCCCTGGGCGCCGGTGTAGAGAATGATGGGGAGTAGGATTCCGACGTAGGCGAGTAAAAAGATGATGTTGGTGATCACCTGCGTCTGATGGTCGAAGCGGATCTCCAGATACTCGGGGACGGTCGCCACGCCGCTTTTGAGAAATCGCGGCAGAAAGAACCACGCCATCATCACCAGCGAAATCACGCTCACAACTTCCCACACCATCACACACAACCCGTCGGTAAAGGCATCGCCGTTCAGACCGACCAGTTGCTCGGTCGAGAGATTGGTAAGCAACAGCGAGCCGGCAATCAGCGGAAACGTCAGCGATCGACCGGCGAGAAAGTAGCCTCCCGTGCTGTCATGATCGTCCTGCCGAGTGATTCGCCAGGTCAGAAAAGCAACCAACCCTGTGAAAAACAGGAAAGAAAGAATCGTCAAAGCCATCGGATCGCTCGTTTTGGTGGTTAAAAGACTGGTGAGTTCTCAAAGAGTAACGGAAGAAGATGCCGGGCGATAGAATATTTCGAAACCGACATCCTACCGGCTTTTCTCGACGACACCATGAGATACTAATCACACGGATTGAGAGCTGTTGCCATGCTGCAAAGAGTTTAGTGCGGTTTGTTGTCGAATCGTTCGACCGAGACAAACTCTCGCGTTGGAATTACCGGATCGCCGAACTGGGTGAACGTGGCAACGTCCGCCGCGTCGCGACCATAAGCGATCGAAAGCCGCGCCCCCAGAAGATCGGTCTGAGTTGGATCGAAAGTGTACCAGCGACCGCCGACGTAAATCTCGAACCAGGCATGCATATCCATCGGTTCGAGTCCATGCAAGTAGCCGGCTACCATCCGCGACGGAATGCTCAAGGCTCGACACAAAGCGATCCCTAGATGAGCCAAGTCACGGCAGACTCCATAGCCGCGATCTTTCACCTGTAATGCAGAGACCAGCGTATTACTCGATCCCGGTCGGTAATCGATATTCGCCCGTAACCAGTTCACAATCGCCGCCGCCTGGGAGTAGCCCGGTTGATAACCGGCGGTAATTTCCGCCGCCAGTTGGCTGAGAGAATCGGACTCGCAGTAGCGGCTGGGAAAGAGATAGCTCATTACCGCTGGGGGCAATGTCGAGACCGGCATGAAGGTAGCCGAGGGAAGTTCGTCGTCGATTTCTCCCGTTTGGGCCAGCGTTTCGGAATGAAGTTCAAAATGTCCGGCGGGAGCCGAGACCCGTTGACACAAATTGCCGAAGACATCTTCGAATTCGTCGGCAGAGATTTCAGGTTTGAACTCAAATTTTTGCTGCGAGATCCATTGGTTGGCTCCACTGCGCGGTCTCAACATGAAAATGAACGGCGTCGCGGTCGGTAATTCAAACGCCAATTCGTAGCGACAGCGGATCCAGACCGACATAAAATATGTTTCCCGATGAAGTTTCTCAAGGTTCAAATTGCAGTGTATCGTCTGGAGAGAATGTACGATAGAGGATGGAGAATTCCTGAATTTCATCAGCCCACAAAAAAACGCCGCTGCGGAACGTTCCGTAGCGGCGATTGCGTTTGAAGAAATGTCTGCCACCGGTGGCGTCCGTGCCGTCCGGCGGTCGGGTGAAACCGCTTTTCCAGGAAAAGGAAAAGTGGGCACCGGCATGATACCGGTGCCGCGAAGGGTTTCGCTGCGTATCTGAGGCGATACAGGGGTAGGAAAGGAATTTGGTTGGGCCTGCTCCGAGGAGTGGGTGGGATGGAGACGCCCAGAAGGGTTAGGAAAGCTTCAAACTGCTTCGGTTCACTTGTTGCTCGCCACGCTGGGAGCAATCAGTTTCGGTCCTGTCGGTTTCGCGGCGACGACCGTTCCGGTCGGACGCCAGCCACCGGTTGCGGTGACTTGAGTGTCCGTTTTACGTTCGACCTGTGCGTCCGGTTGGAACGGGTCGAAGGTTTTCGGTTCGCTCGTGGAACTCGACGACTTCTTGATCGGGTTCGATTTGTCTTCTTTTTCGTCTTTGCTTCGCTCGAATTTGTTGGCCGAGCTGTCAGCACTTCGCGTTCCGCTGATCGGATCGGGTGACGGTCCGAAAACGGTTTGAGGAGCGTAGCCGTATCCGCCGTAACCATAGGTGATGGCCGTTCCGGTCGGCACGGTACGATAGACCGTACGAGGGACGTTGACGGTTTCTTCAACCCTCACCATACGGGTGGTGGGAACTCTCACCGTTTGTGTGCGTTCCTCGGGAACCATGCGAGTGACGTTGTAAGTGACTTTGCGTGTGCTGCGAACGGCGACCTGTCGCGTCACGGGGACGTTTTGGGTAACGATGTTCGGTTGATAGTTGCGGACCGTTCGGTAGTTGGGGGTGAACGACGAACGGAAGCTGTAGGCCGTTCGATTCAACCAACCGGCAAAGTTCGGTCGATTGTCATACTGACAGGGAGACATTTTCGCGATCGGCTGATATTGCGTTTGCCAGCCTCCCAGGTCGCGTGTCACCTGACGACATTCGGTCACATTCTGGTAGGAGACTTGGGGAACTTCGGCAGTCCGTTGTTCCGTGACTGGCTTGTAAACAGTTACTTTCTGCTCGACGGTTTTGTATTCCGTGACCGGTTTCATGACGGTCCGTTTTTCGGGGACGTATTGAGTCACCGGAACCGTTTGATAGCAGGTCTGGGCGACCGGCTGACAAACATTGCACGGATCGTAAAACTGGGCGGATGCTGGAGCAGTCGTGACAGCGCCGAAAAGTGCTGCCAGCAAGGATGCTCGGGTGAATGATTTGAAGGTCATCATCTCTCGTTCCTCTCAACGGTGATTTGCGGGTCTCTATAAAAACGGGATGAGAGAGAAAAAATCAGGCGATCTCTCCGACATTCGTGCCGGTCGCCTCGTTGCGACGGGTCATGATGTATGGAAATGTATTTTTTCGGTCAAGAGGGAGGCGGTGAATTGCCGATAAGGGGGGCCTTCGAAACAGGACGTCCATCAAATGAGGCTGTTTTTCCAGATTCAAATAGTGATTTGAAAATTTTCCAATCGTCTGTTTTCGACCGCATTCGAGAGGCGGCGAATTGTTGTAATTATTTCAGAACGAAGGAAAGTTCGGGCAATCCTCCGCTCGAAACCCGTTCTTCTTGTGTTTTCGTCGGGCATTGTTTCAACTGAGGACCCGTGATTTCTATTCAAACCTGGATCATTCATGGATTTCGGCGACTACGAAGGACACCTCTACCGTTTGTGGAGTTCCGTGCGCATCGAGCGATCTTCGCGGTACACTCTCTTCACCTTCGGTGAGACCGAATTGCCCTACTATCTCATCCTCGAACCTGCGACGCCGGGTGAAATGGTGACCGTTAAGCAGGGCGAAATCCGCATCTCTCGACCTCAGATCATCACTCCCGGCAACGCGTCCACCGAGTTCAGTAACTTCTTTTCCGAGCAGGAAACTGATGGAGAAGGTCTGGTTCAGTTTCTGTTGTCTCGTTCCGCTGCATTCTCCAATCTGAAAATTGACAACAGCAGCCAAAAATCTGAACTCGTCAGCGACAGTATCGAAGAAATCGTCGATAAGCTGTGTCAGCGACTCGACGCCGAAGGAGAAGAGGGCGTCGCGATTCTCGTCGCGCCGGAAGATCTTGGCTGGATGGCGCTGATGCGTTACGCCGCCGAACGAGTGATGGTCAGCACTCCCGACAACCTCACGGAATTGCGGGAAAAAGGTTTTCTCGACTTCTGAGAATGAGCCTTGCTTTAACTCGTGACTTCCGCGGGAACATCGGCGGTTCGCTCCAGCAAGACGACCGACGTATCGTCGTGTCGTCCCATTCCGTTGGTGAATTCGTGCGAATCGTCGAACAATGCCTGCATCGCCTCTTGCAGTTTCAGGCCTCTTGAATTCGAGAGCGATTTCTCAATTCCTTCGATCCCGTATTGGCCGAAGTCCCGATTACCATCGGGAAACGCTTCTTCCAGACCGTCCGAATAAACCAGCAATCGGCTGTTCGGAGGTACGATTGACGTATGCAGATCGTACTCGGCATCTTCGTAGATACCGAGCGGCAAACCTCCATCGTCGAGACCGCCGAGCGGCTTCACGCTTCCATCATCGAGGCTCACCATCATCGGAATGGGATGCCCGGCGGAGGTCCATTGGAATTCGTGAGTTTCGGTGTCGAGGATGCCGTACAGCAAGGTGATGAAGCCTTCTTCGCTGACGACGCGCTGATTGCAGAGCCGTTTGTTAATTTCCGCGACGAAGGTGGCTGTGTCTTCGTAACGATTGTTGCGGATCATACTGACCAGCGTGTGCATGGTCATGATTGACATACAGGCTCGCATGCCGTGTCCCGAAGCATCGCCGACCAGGATCACCACGTTTGTATCATCGAGAGCGAAGACATCGTAATAATCTCCTCCCGCCAGCGTCACGGGTTGTCCACCGAGTACGCGAATCTGAGACGATTCGTAGCGGGCACTTACCGAATACGGCTCCGGGCAAATGATTTCTTCGGGCAGAATCGATTCCTGTAATCGGCGGACGGAATCGATTTCCTCGCGCAGTTTTTCGGAGATAATCCGTTCTTTCTCCGCCTTGACCGCCTCGACGGCGCTCTCCAGGGTCGCCTGAATCAGAAAGATATAATCCTTGGCTTCATCACGGATCAGATACGAACGCAATCCCTGAGTGATATAGCCGGCGAGTTGAATCACTTCATTCGAGTGACAGGCTCCAACGATGGGAGCATCGGGAGAACAGCGTCGAGCGGCGTTGAAATATTCCGCCCCGATCGTCGGATCGTTCCAGGAAAGGTTAAGTAAAAAGACATCCCAGACAGCGCCATCTTCCAAAGCGGCGAAAAAATCTTCCGGGGTAGTTACCATCAGCGACTCGTTTTTCCTGCCGCTGTTCGTCGAGGCGTCTTCCGCACCCGGATTGAGATATAAATTGATGAGTTCGGCTTCGGCGGGATCGTCCCAGAAGGAAAGAATACGCATGGTCGAGCTGGCCTTGTGTTCGTTCATCGGTGTGTGCCGAGATAGCAGCGTGTTGAAAAACTTAATTCTGCCGAGAACAGCGCTTCGAGTCGTGATACTTCGTCACAATCCCTCGAAGAATCACTAGATTCGCCTGCGGTCTTGTTTCTTGTTCACACCTTAAATCTTTTGTTCTCGCCAACGAATCCGTTTCTCAACGCGCTGGTAGGGGTATCCCCTATGTGTTATGGAGAAAGCTTTATCCTATGAAGAGGGTAGGGGATAAAGCAAAATAAGATTGGTCAAATTTGGCGAATTCAGTCAGATTTCAGAGGGGATGCCGTTACCAGTGGATAGTCAAATCGCGTGGATAATCGGTATCTCCCGTGATATCTTGGACTTTTGGCAATTTGTCCTCACAAGCTGTCCTTAGAGAGAATGATTCCATGACGCAACATCCCCCCCGTATCACCCCGCCAACCCGAACGTTAATGGGTCCCGGTCCCAGCGACATCGCTCCCAGCGTACTCTCCGCCATGGCGGCACCGACAGTCGGACATCTCGACCCTTACTTTCTGAAGATCATGGATGAAGTTCAGACGATGCTGCGTCAGGTCTTCCAGACGGAGAATTCTCTCACGTTCGCGGTCAGCGGGACTGGTTCCGCGGGGATGGAAACCTGTATCGCCAACCTGATTGAACCGGGCGACAAAATCGTGATTGGAGTCAACGGTGTTTTCGGCGGGCGGATGTGTGATGTCGCGGAACGCTACGGAGCCGAAGTGACGCGGCTCGAACGGCCATTCGGTGAAGTATTCTCCACGGAAGAAATCGAACAGGCGGTCAGCGAGGTGCAGCCGAAGGTTGTCGCGCTGGTGCATGCGGAGACCTCGACCGGAGCGTTGCAACCGATCGAAGAGATTTCCAAAGTCGTGCACGACGGGGGAGCGTTGTTGCTGATCGATTGCGTGACGTCACTGGGCGGACTGCCGGTGAAGATTGATGAATGGAATGTCGATGCCGCGTACTCCGGGACACAAAAATGTTTGAGCTGTCCGCCGGGACTCGCTCCGGTGACTTTCTCTCCCCGCGCTCAGGAGGCGATCAACGCTCGACGGCGAAAAGTCCAGAGCTGGTATCTCGACACGACGATGCTCAGCAGTTACTGGGGGAGCGACCGGGCCTATCATCACACCGCTCCTATCAACGCCAATTACGGATTACACGAGGCCCTGCGTCTGCTGCTCGAAGAAGGACTCGAAAACCGCTTCGCCCGACACCGCGATAACCACCTCGCATTACGGGCGGGGTTAGAAGCTTTGGGACTCGACTATCTGGTCGCCGAGGAATACCGACTGCCGATGCTGAATTCGGTTTCCATTCCGGAAGGAGTCGATGACGCGACGGTCCGTAAACAGTTACTGAATGAGTTCAATATCGAGATTGGCGGCGGACTGGGACCACTCAAGGGGAAAGCCTGGCGAATCGGACTGATGGGAGAGGCGTGCAGCAAGAGCAACGTCCTGCTGTTCCTTGCTGCACTGGAACAATGTCTGATGGCTCAAAATTACAACCTGACGCCGGGCTGTTCCATTGCCGCTGCGAACGCTCAGTATCAAGGGGCAGGAGCACTGGTATGACCGACACACCTCCTTTCCCGACAACACGCCTGCGACGTTTGCGACAGCATCCCAAGCTGCGTGATCTCGTTCGCGAAACGATTCTCACGCCACACGATTTCATTGTCCCGATGTTCGTCAAGTTCGGCGAGAACACGCGCGTACCCATCGTCTCGATGCCGGGACAGGAACAGGTGACCGTCGATTTGATTGCCGACGAAGCCAAAGCGCTCGAAGCGCTCGGCATCCCGGCGATCATTCTGTTCGGGATTCCGGAGGAGAAAGACTCCGTCGGCAGCGACGCCTACGACGACGACGGCATCATCCAGCAGGCGGTCCGGGCGATCAAGGATTCCGGCTCCGAGATCATGGTGATCACCGACGTCTGCCTGTGCGAATACACCGATCACGGACATTGCGGCATCATCGACGAATCGACCGGCAAGCCCGACGTCAACAACGACCGCACACTCGAATTGCTCGTGAAAGAAGCGGTCTCTCACGCCAACGCGGGGGCTGATATGATTGCTCCCAGCGGCATGATGGACGGTATGATTCACGCGTTGCGAACCGGGCTGGACGGCGAAGGATTCAGCCATATTCCGATCATGAGTTACGCGGCGAAATTTTCGTCGGCGTTTTACGGACCGTTCCGCGACGCGGCGGAATCGGCTCCGCAGTTCGGGGATCGGCGGACCTATCAGATGGATCCCGCCAACGGTCGGGAAGCACTCCGCGAGGTGGCCGTCGATCTTGCCGAAGGAGCCGATATTCTGATGGTCAAACCGGCCCTCAGTTACCTGGATGTCATTCACGCCGTCAAACAAAAGTATCCCGAAGTTCCGCTCGCCGGCTATCACGTCAGCGGCGAGTTCTCGATGGTGAAGGCGGCTGCCGAAAAAGGTTGGATCGACGAACAACGAGTCACGCTGGAAATTCTAACCTCGATCAAACGTGCCGGAGCCGACATGATTCTCACCTACTCGGCGAAAGAGGTCTGCGGCTGGCTGGCTTAAGGAGATTGTTACCGATGCAAAAAATTCTGCTCCTGTTTCTGCTTGGACTGGTATCAATCTTTCCTGGCTGTCGTCCGGTCAGTGACAACAGTTCGCCTGAATCCGGCTCACTGGTTTCGGATGTCGATGATATTAAGTTCGAGGAAACGGAGACTCCCTCGAATCGCTATCTGTGGAAACCGATTATCGATTACGCTCACATCACGAGCACGACAAATCATCCTGAAAATGAAGAAGTGGTCGAGCTATTGAGATCGAAAGGTTGCTCGCTGTCCAGCCCCCAAACTATCCACCATTCTCTTGGATATCCGTCCTCTTTAGAAACAGGGAATCTTTCTGACGAGGATTTCCAATTGATCGCGAAGCTTCCCAATCTGGTGAAAATCCAAATCTCGAAGCAACCATTTCGACCTCTGAATTTGACGGCGGACGCCTTTCGGCACATCCGCCACCATCCGGAATTGAGATACATCTTACTTTCGGGTGTAGTTGCCGAGAAGCATTTTGATGATGAACTGTTTGTCTATCTGGCTGACATACCGAAGCTGCAACAATTATCCATCAGATTGTTACATCTGCGGGGTGACTCGCTGAAAAAGCTGGGCGAACTTCGTGGATTGAAATCACTCACTTTGGATGGGACTTATTTTGAGAATCACGACTGGGCAGCAATGGGACAATTGTCGAATCTCGAAGAACTTAATCTGTTAACGTGTTACCTCGAGGATGAACAGATACAGTTTCTTCCTGAACTCAAAAAGCTCCGACGGCTCGATTTGTATGGCAATCGTCGTTTGACACAGCAATCGATGTCGATATTGCAAAAAATCCCACATCTGGAAGCACTCACTCTGACCCACACCGGACTTTCAGTCAGCTTGGACGACATCGCCGCGTTTCCTGAATTACGATCTCTGAGTTTGCTGGATGTCCAACCCGAGTTCACCCGTTCGGAACTCAAGTCACGGTTTCCCAATCTGGATTACTGGGAAGACGATTAACGCGATCGTTTCTCATCATCCCGCGATGTTCCGACTTTGTTTCTTGCGTTCTCGCTGCAAGCGTCGCGCTTCCTGATACAGGGCTCGTTTTTCGGCAGCGATCATCAATTTCACGTCCGCCGCGCAGTAGTCGAGTTCTGACGCGAAGTCGGCGACCAGTTTCTGTTCCTGTTTGGTGAACCGTCCGTCCGTCAGGCAGACGTGAATCATCTGTCGCAAGCACTCGCGGGCTTCCTTCGGTGTCTCGGGAACGGGGAGATCGGCGTCCGACCGATGCGCGGTTTGCAGGATCTTATCGAGGTCCGCGTCGGTCAAACGGGACTGACCGGTCAGTTTTCGCAGGGCTTTCCGTTCTTTCTTATCGACGTGCCCATCAGAGACCGCCACCCGCGCCAGCACCGCCAGCATCATCGACGGATCGAGGTAGGTTTCGTTGTGCGGGGCGGTGAATAGGTCATCGACACTCGTCTCCATTTTTCGGAACGCGTCCTGGTGACTGAAACGCTCGATGTCGATTAGTACCCAATCATGTTTCCCATCGGTGAGGGCCGTCCCGCAGAACGCACAACTCTCGGCTTTGGTCACTTCGATCGGCGCGCCGCAATTCGGACAGGACGACGAAGAGAAGGTCCGCTGGGGGTTGCTGAGAACTCCTTTGCGGCGGGATAGAACGTAAACGTGTGAATAAACCGCCTGCGGTTTGATGGTTCGGTGTCGGCCCGTCGGATCTCCTTCGCACAGTTTTCCCGACCAGCGCACCACTACACGAGCTTCATCGTTCCGACCGTCCGGCGAAGATTGAATGCTGATCGTTTCGACTTTGCCGATCGCGGGGCCTTTCCAGAACTGGTTTTCCGCCAACGCCGCCATGCGGGGAATTCCCGTGAGCTGACTGGCGAGAATCGGTTCGACGTAACCGGTTTCCTGGAAGAAGTGGGCGGCGTTGATGCGATAAAACATGACCGAAACGCGGTCTTCGAGATGCTGCACGCTCATCGCGGGATCGCTCTGGCGCAATTCTTCCAGACCGTTCACGTGATCGGTCGGATCGGGCAGACTCCATTCGCTCACTTGAGTAATCTCGGCGAGCACCCAATCATGTTCTCCGGAATTCACCACCGAACCGCACGACGTACACTCCGCCCGGTCCTGAATCTTCAGCGGAGCGCCGCAGTTCGGGCAGTTTCCTTCCATGCTCCCGTTCCGTTTCAATGTTTGCGCCCCGTGACGGCGATGAAACGACCAAACCTCCGTGAATACTTCTAAGTTCCCGTCGCCGCGGATGCGTCGATTCGTCTTCAGGCTTTGATCGTAATCGACCGCTTTAGCCTTGATGGAGACGTGAATCGTATCAAAGTGTTTGTCGGAGTAGATCGCGGCAATTTCCGATTTCAGAACGGTGACGTTTTCCATGACGTTGCGGTAACCTTCCGCCTTCTGCATGTCGATCTGTAGCGAGAAGCGTTCGTTGATGCCGTCGCTGATGAAGGCGCGGGCCGGCGTCATCTCCTGTCGGCTCCAAGCCTCCTGAATTTTGACGAACGCCTGTGAGACCCGCTCCAGAAACTGAGCTTCATCGAAAGCGGCGTCCTTGGCGCTCAAGTCGAACAGGGCCATCTGTTTGATGTGATCGCGTTGTCGGGCGGCTTCGCGATGGATCACATGAGACATGTAGCCTTCATGCGATTGTTTGCCTCCGTAAAATATGGCCGCAATGATCAGAATCGTCAGCGGAATCCCGATCACCGGGTAATGGATACACAATTTGATCAGCAGGTAGATGAGAATTCCGATCCCGTCACCGCCACCACCTCCGCCGCTGCCTCCACCTCCGCCACCACCGAATCCACCCCCTCCACCCGCGCGCGCCCATGCCATCACCGTCATCAGCCAGATCGACCACTCCGCCAGCCAGAGAAACAGCCTGCTGAAGAGTGCGAACGAGCGTCGGGATCTCATAGAGGCTCCATCAGGTGAAATATCGTTTCGGTTCGCGCGGCGAGACTCTCAACGCACGCCGCGGGACTTCGGATCTCGATCAATTCACGATTTCTTCTCGATCAACGCAATCGCGGCATCGGCGAGTCGCTCTCCGAAAACGACGTATCCTTTCGCCGAATAGTGCAGATCGTTCCTGACCTCTTTTCCGCGTCGATTTTTGCCATCGTTGAGATCGTCCGTATCGACCCACGCTCCGCAAGCCATTTCCTCGGCGACTTTGACTTGCGCCTCGCGAACCATTGACCAATGCGGGTATCTCTGGTTTTTTAGGTCAAAATCGCTCAAACGTCCGATCACAAAATTGATGTCGTCCCGTCCCAGGTCTTCGCTGAGTTGTTGATACAGGCCTTTCAAGCTCGCCTCGTAAACGGTGCCGTGCTGTTCGTTGGCATCGCGCTCGCCCTGCATCCATAAAAACGTGACGCTGGCCAGATTCTGATCCTTGATGGCGGCGTTGACCTTCTTCATGGTGGCATCGTACAAATCGCCCGTTTTTTGGGGTGCCGTTCCTTCCGCGTCTTTCCAGGCTTTGTACCAGCGGCGAATCGGCTGTCCCCCGACCGCATGTTTGACGACGATCACATTCTCTTTGCCGAACATCTTTTCCACGGTCGGCGTGAACGATTCTTCCGGCTTCAATCCCGCCATGTTCGATTGCCCCGAGAGGATGAAGAGATGCTTGCCTTCTGCGGCGTTTGAGACGAGATGTGTGGATCCGAGAACAACGATTGCGAGCAGGATTCGAAACATGATTTCACCTGGAATTGTGCGGGATGATTGTAAGCCGTGAGACAATTGACTCCAGCCTAACCTCCTCGTTTCGAGTTCACACCTCTTTTTTCGAAGAGACGCTATCGAGAACGTGTAACACGAATGTCCTCAGATCGAACTCTCTCTAACTAACGCCGGTTTGCTGTTAGACAGCGGAGAGGATTTAGTTGCCGTAGGGCCGGTTCCACCGGCCAGCAGATCTTAACGAGTGAATGTTTCTCAGGCCGGTGGAACCGGCCCTACTAGTCTAACCAGATTAAAATGTCATCCATTTGGATACAGATGT
>JABURQ010000187.1 GCA_014762625.1 Planctomycetaceae bacterium
GTTCACGAAAGAAGCTATGCTGGGAAGCTACTGGTACAAAGATCGGTTGTTGGCCCGTCAGCAACAGGAAATCCAGCTTTGGCAGCGGCATGTCGATTATCTGAATCATTTTCTGAATCAGGATCGGTACCAGGATGTGAACGAGCGGATGCAACTCGCCGATCGTCTGGCGAGCGCGAAACAACGACTCTCCGAAGTCTCCGCTCCCGATTTTCTGGAAGAGCTGCACGGCACCATCGGCGCTCAGCCGATGCCCGCCCTGATGGGGCAATCGAGTCTGTCGGAAACGGAAGTCTCGACGGTCTAAGCCCCGAATCCGAATTTATTTCTGCTCTCCTCAACTTTGATTGTCAGCTATGAATCAACAGTCGTATGAAGTCGTCGTCATCGGTAGCGGTCCCGGAGGAGAAGGGGCCGCCATGCAAGCCTCCAAGCTGGGTAAATCGGTGGCCGTGGTGGAGAAGTATCACCAGATTGGTGGAGGCTGTACGCATTGGGGAACGATCCCGTCGAAGGCGTTGCGGTATTCGATTTTTCAGATGACCAGCATCGCCAGCAACAAACTTTTTCGCGAAGCCGGTATTTCTCCCAACCTCTCCTTCCCGGAGCTCCGACGTTCCGCCGCCTCGGTGATCGAAAAACAGGTCAGCATGCGGTCGACTTTCTACGAACGGAACGGCGTTCCCGTCTATCAGGGAATCGCATGCTTCGTCGATGAAAACACCGTCGAAGTTGAAGACGAACTGGGGGGGAAACGGCAACTGACGGCGGACGCGATCGTCATCGCGACCGGTTCGCGCCCCTTCCGTCCGCACGACATCGATTTCAGCCATCACCGCATCTACGACAGCGACACCATCCTTGGGCTCGATCACACCCCCCGCTCCATCGTCATTTACGGAGCCGGAGTGATCGGTTGCGAGTATGGGTCGATGTTCCGGAATCTGGGGGTCAAAACAAATCTCATCAACACCCGCGGCAAACTGCTCGAATTTCTCGACGACGAAATCATCGACGCCCTCAGTTATCACCTTCGCGATTGCGGCGTCCTGATCCGACACAACGAACAGTACGAACGAGTCGAGCCCTGCCACGACGGGGTGATTGTGGAAATGAAATCCGGAAAACAGATCAAAGCTGACATCCTGTTCTGGGCAGCGGGACGTTCGGGCAATACCGATGAACTCGGACTCGATGCTCTGGACATCCAACCCAATCATCGCGGACAAATTGAAATCAATTCCGACTTTCAAACCTCTCACCCGCACATTTACGCGGTCGGTGACGTGATCGGCGTACCGTCTCTGGCCAGCGCGGCTTACGTACAGGGACGTTACGCGGCCCATCATCTTTGTGAAGGGCATTGCGAGCGAGCCATGATTGAAGACATCCCGACCGGGATTTACACCTCGCCCGAAATCAGTTCGCTGGGAAAAACCGAACGCGAACTAACAGCGGCGGGCGTCCCCTACGAAGTCGGACATTCGATGTTCAAATCGCTCGCCCGCGCCCAAATTACCGGACGGACGGTCGGGATGTTGAAGCTTCTCTTCCATCGGGAAACGCTACAACTGCTGGGGATTCACTGTTTTGGAGCGAATGCTTCGGAGATTATCCACATCGGCCAGGCGATCATGTCGCAGCCGGGAGAACAGAATTCGCTCAATTACTTTGTGAATTCGACCTTCAACTATCCGACGATGGCGGAAGCGTATCGCGTGGCGGCGTTGAACGGTCTGAACCGTCTGTTCTGAATGTTCGATAATTTTCAGAAACGCGTGACGCGGAACGGCTTGGGATCGATGTGTGGCGTCTCTCCCGACATCATTTCCGCGATCAGCTTTCCGGTCCCGGTCGACATCGATAGGCCGATCATGTTGTGACCGGCGGCGATCCAGACGTTCTCCAACGTCGGCGAGCGATCGATGATCGGCAAACTGTCGTACGTCATCGGTCGCCAGCCGTACCACTCTTCTTCCACCGGATCGCAATACGGATCTTTGAGAAACGCGGCCGCCCCGTCACGCAGAAGCTGGAGTCGTTGCGGCTTGATCGAATCGTCGTAGCCGGCGAATTCCATAATCGACCCGAGACGATAGCCGCTCTCCATCGGTGTCACCGCCACACGACACTCCGGGAAAATCATCGGAACGTGCGGGCAAATTTGCGGACGGGGCATCGTCATTGAATAGCCCTTCCCCGGCTGGATCGGAATTTTGCAGCCGAGAAACCTCTCCAGAAACGGCGTCAAGGCTCCCGTCGCGACGACAATCTGATCCGCCGTCATCTCTCCCTGAGAGGTGTTGACGGAAACGGCGCGTCCGTCGCGACTGACGATTTCTTGAACCTCGCACCCTTCTCTCAAAGTCGCCCCCTCGGAGAGGAGTCGTTCCTTCCACGATTCCATCAAGCGATCGGAACGGAGATGGGCGTCGTGTTCGTAGAGCCAGGCGCCTGCGAGTCCCGGTTTCAGGGCGGGCTCCAACTCGGCCAACTCGTCACTGGTGTATTTGACCGCCGGTTCGTTGAAGGTCTCGGTGAGTAACTGATTGGTCGGTTCGTAGGCGTCGAGCCGCTGTTTGTCGCGATAGACGTACAGCAACCCTTTCTTCTGCCATTCGCAACGGACGATCTCCTCCCGCACCAGCCGCTCGTATTCCTCCATCGACGAGAGCAGCAACGCCTGTAAGGCGTGGCCTCCAGCGATCATATCCCGTTCGTTGCAGTGGCGGGCGAAGTTCATCAACCACATCCACAACTTAATGTCGAGACGCGGCTTGATCGAAAAGGGAGAGTTCGGGCGAAATAACGCCTTCATCGTGGAACTGATGGCGTCCGGTTTCGACAACGGCAGCACGTGGGACGGACAAACGAAGCCGCAATTCCCGTGCGAACAGGCGGCACCGAACGTTTGCTTTTCGAGAATCGTCACCCGCGCGCCGCGCTGTTGCAGGTAATGTGCGGTCGCCGCCCCAACAACTCCCCCGCCAACCACAATTACCGATCTGGAATCACTCACCGCAAATCCCCGTTTTGAATGGATCGTTCGGGTCGGCGATCAAAGTCGCTTCGGCAGTGACCCAGGCCGTCCCCGTGATGCTGGGCAAAATACGATTGTTGTCGAGCGGTTCGTATTTCGCTTCGAAGATGCTACCGATAATACTTTCCTGACGCCAAGTGACTTGGGGAGCCAGTTTTCCATCCGCGGCGAGACAAGCGACTTTCGCGCTCGTTCCCGTGCCGCAGGGAGACCGATCGTACGCTCCGCCGGGACACAATACAAAGCTGCGGCTGTTTCCTTCGGGCGTCTGAGGCGGACCGAAGAGTTCGATGTGGTCGATTTCTCCTCCCTCTTCACCGGTGATCCCATTCGCTTCGAGGGCGTGTCGAATCTTCCAGCTCACGTCGGTCAAGCGGTCGATGTTGGAGAGGGTCAGTTCCTCGCCGTGATCGGCGACCAGAAAAAACCAGTTCCCGCCCCAGGCGATGTCTCCCGTGACCGTGCCGACTTCGGGAACCTCCAGTTCGACCGCAGTTCGATACCGATAACAGGGGACATTCTCGATCGTGACGCGATTCTCGCCGTGATATTCGAAGCCGACCGGTCCGACCGACGTTTCGAGCTGATGGCGACCGACGTCGATCCGTCCCAGATGCGCTAAGGTGACGGCGACCCCGATGGTTCCGTGACCGCACATCTGCAGCACGCTGACGTTATTGAAGAAAATGACTCCCGCGACGCAATCGGGATTGGTCGGTTCCGTGAGCAGCGCACCGACGAGCACATCGGAACCGCGCGGTTCCTGT
>JABURQ010000032.1:0-16741 GCA_014762625.1 Planctomycetaceae bacterium
GGGCCCGGAATGAATTGGAACACTGATGAGACGGAGAAAACGGAGACCCACGGAAGGAAGAAAAAGAAGACTCGCGCAGAGGCGCGGCGGCGCAGAGAAAAGGATCAATATTCAACGCCTGCCGTAGGCCGACGTGAAGGAAACGCTTCTTCTCGCGCCCTCGGCCTGACTCCGAGCTAATCGCTCGGCGGCCTGTGGTTACGCAAGTCGGCATGAGCGATCTTGAATGTTTCTGACGGAGCACTTTTGAAACAAACCATGAGTACCAACCGGGTGCATTAGCGCAAATGGCCAAGCACCATTCCAAAATCCAAACTCAAAAATCCCAAATTGAGGAACCGCGGATTTCTCGGATGGATTTCGATAACACGAGAGAGAACAGAAACTCACGCCAAGCGACCCGCTCGCAGTGTGCAAATCGTGGCTGAAGTGGATGAAACGCCGATCGAAACGGAGTGTCGCAGATTGAAAAAAGACTCGCGCAGCGGCGCGACGACGCAGAGGAAAAAGAAGGAAACTCATCAAGGAGTATGATTTTCAGACACTCATTAGTGAAGATTAGCGTCAATCAGTGTTCCTGTATTTTAATGAAAAAGGCATGAAGCTAGGAAATTGAAAACTCAACACTTCATGCTGAAAACTCTTTCACAACCATGAATCACACGAATGAAAAAGCTGTCGCTGGGTGGACCCGTCATTTCACAAAAAGCTGGGTCGCCGCGGCAGGAATCTCCCACCATCATCGTACCTTCAAATCAGGGAGGCCGGGAACAGTCTGTTCCCGCAGGAGGAGATTTTCTGGCGGCTGCATTCGCCCAACCAATCTTGAGGGAATCTTATGTCAGATTCTACGACACCATTTGTTGAAGATTATTTGTATAGGTGGCAATGCCGTCCGTATCACCGAGTTCTTTGCAGATCGACAATGCCTTTTTCGTGTGGTGTTGTGCCGCGTCAAGATCGCCAGCATGAAAGTAGGCGATGCCGATCATTCCGTGGGTGCGCGGTACAAAATGATCCATCCCGCTGCCGCTATGTCCTTCATGGATTTTTAAGCGTTCAGTCAATAATTCGATCGCCGCCTGGAAGTCATCCGCATCAATGAAGGCTTGAGCCTTGTCGAGATCGTCCCCCCACGTCAGCATCGGATTTGATTGCTCGTCACCTATCATTGATTGGAGCAATTCCGGGAATCCCGCGTTTTCAAAGGCTTGCCCTACCGTAATGAGGGTGTGGACGTAGGCGTCTGTCCGTCGTCGATTTTTCCGAATTGATTCAGGAACGGTTTGCCAGCTTGTAAAGTTATCGAGAATTGTCTGCTCGTGACGCTCGCAGAGCGAGGAGATACGCTTCCACTTTTGTCGTGTGTAGGCGGTGACGAGCGCCTCAAGGACCTCCTCAGGTGTTTGTGGTTCCGGTTGTCTTTTGAATCGATCCAGAAATCCCATCTTTCTAAGGTCTCCTGATCAACGGCATAACATTCAATTAGAACGGATGTTGATAACGGATAATCCCTGAAAGGACCAGCTATCTAGATCTCAGAACCGAACAGACCGATCGAGTAATTTTCTGCCTCCGGCAGTCAACTTCCATGACTCGAGAAATCCTCAATGGCTTTCTCGATCATCGGCTTCTCGAGCCGACGATTCGGTTCTGGAATCGTCTCCAGATGATACAACAAAAACTGGTGGACAGACTCCCGTTGTTCAGGATTGAGTAATGAGAATCGTGAGAATGCCTCCTCATCCGTGTAAGTCAGATGGAACACGATGTCTGCGGCCAATTCTCCTCTGATTTCCGCCAGTAAAAATGCAGGAAGGTGAAATCGCATCCCTTTCGAATCGAAGAATGACAGGCTGCTTTGTGCGGAATTCAACTGATCGGCAGGGATTTGAGTCCAATCCTCCGTCTCATCTTTGGAACGAGCGGTCGCTTGAACGTCCGGTTTCGCGTAGTCATCGATGGCCTGACCTTCGAGCAGGCCGACGCCGTCTTCGAGAAACACTCCGGCAAAAGCGTCCTCGATCAGCTTCTTGATTCTGGATGCGTTGTCGGGCATTTTGTCAGTCCTCGTCAACCTGCCTGCAAGGATATTGTTCAAGAGAATAGAATGAGAGGGATCGTCAAAAACAGGCAGACCCATTTGGAAATTGAGTAAATGGTTTTACTTCTGGGAACCTCTTTTGTTTTTAATGCCGTCACATGTGACCAATTCTCGAGATAATCCGCGATTACAGCCAGAACGATTGGAAGTAGGAACCAGAGACGGTCGCTTCCTGTAGACCTGAGGATGATGGAAGCGAGCCACAAGCCATAGCAGGTGGGAAACGCCGTATCGAGCACACGTGTTACCCAAAGATGTGTTGTTATCTGGGGAGGAGTTAGTCGATCAATAAGCTTTTGAGACTTGGAACGGGAGATCAATTCATCGAGATATTTACCACCTGCTGCACGACGAAAAACTAAAAACACGACCATGAGGACCGCACAAACCACGGAAAGAACCTCTGTTGTTTGAGAATCCATCAAAAGAGTCATCTGTTACTCCAGGCCGTTCAACTCACGAGTTTTAACAATCCAATAACCCGCAAAAACCCAAATGGCAAAAGCCTCCAGCCAGAACAGCGTGGTTCCAGGAAAACTCCGGTTGAGCAGCCAAACACCACCACCGATGAGAAGGATCAGAATCATCAGGGTTGCCGTCAGGTTGTAGGCATTTGAGAAGCTGCGATCATAGCTGACATTATTCTCATCCATCGTTTGTAGTCCGTGATCACGTGCAAAGATACAGACAATTGCAATCAGTAAAAAGAAGGAAGCAGCGCACACGTAATGAAGGATCGGCATGTCCCAGTTCATGCTGAACGGTGAAGACTCCGGGGGCGCATTCGTTGGTGCCAAGGCTACACCGAATAAAAACAAACCAGCGACTGTGAGAGATGTGTTTTCCAAATTGTTGTAGCCCTTGTAAGCATACAAGCACATGCCGATCGCACAAATCGAGCCAACAAATACATTTCTCATTTCCGTGTGGTAGTAAGCACTGATTGAACCGGGTGGCGCACCGACCGCTTCTGTTGACTCCAAAAATTCAGAGGATACCAACAATAGAATCGGCAGAATGATTGCGACACTTGCCATCACAAGTCGCAAGCATTGATAGGTCTGGCGATGCAGTCGTGGTGTGAGTGATTCGTGTTTGTTCTTGTAAGGTATTCTGGAAAAGTATTCCATGTCGTTTCCCTGAAGTTCAGTTGAGGCACAACTTTGTAATCAGAAAAAATTGCATCTCCCATCCGCTGCGAAAAAGTCAGCCTGATCGACAAGAATTGGAGGGTGTTCAATCGTATCAATTGCTTACTCCACTGTCACTCTTTTTCTGCGGCACAGAATGTTTCAACCGAGCGATGATGAAACGATCATATTCTCAGCAGAATCAAACCCGACAATTCACGACAAGCAGTGGGCGTTGGCCATGGAGATGCCCGAGAGCATCGCGCCGATGATCCCCAGAAAGCCTTGATCGGTGCCGCAGAGATAGAGTTGATCGAGGGGCGTCGTGCCGGCGAGTTGTTTCGTGGGTGAGCCGTAGACGGCTCCGTTGAGATGGCCGGTGAACTTTTTGATCGTGCGGGGGGTGAAGACATCCTGATCGACGATATGGTCGCGGAAGTCGGGGACGATTTTGACGGCGTTCTCGATGATCGCCCGGCAGCTTTCCTGTTTGGCGGCTCGATAGGCGTCTTCATCGTCGAGATTTAACCAGTAGCCGTGATCGGCGAGGGCCGTGATGTTGATTTTGTTCTCGGCGAGCGGCTCGTCGAACTGATAGTTGTTCGGCGAACAGATAATGCCGCTGCGGAGATCGACGGGCGTCGGCGGACGTTCGTAGCGGAAGTCGGTCTGGTTCGAGAAGAAGACGACCGTGCCGTGATGCCCGAGGTCGGCGGGAGAACAATCGAGCGAGGAGATCGATTCGACGAACGAAATGTCTCCCGTGGATTCGGTCTCGTCCACAAAGGTCTGGTCGCAGAGGCGTTGCGTCTCGACGAGGCCCGCGGAAGAGAGAATTCGCTGCCCTTCGAGAATTTCGCCGCTGTCGAGTTCGACGCCGTAGGCGGTGCCGTTTTTGTGCAGAATCTGTTTGACGCCGGAGCGAAGTTTCAGTTCTCCTCCTTCGCCTCGGAACTTCTTGACGAGCACGCGAAGGATGCGGCGGATTCCTTCGTACGGTCGGCTGAAACCTTCCTGCAGGATGCTGCGAAAGATGATCACAAACTGTCGCAGGTCGAGATCGTTGGGAGTGGCCGAACTGTAGAACAGAATCGGGCAGAAAAGCATATTTTCGAGGAGCGGATCGGAGAGATATTTTCGCACGTGCTCCCGCGCGGACTGGTAGCCGCCGGTCTCGGCGAAGGGATCGAATTCGTCGATCGACTGGACGAGTCGATTGAAGCCGTCGGCTTGAGCGGGAAAGTGATCGGCGACCTGAGACCGGAGCAACTCGAAGTCATTGGTCATGCGTAGCGTGCAGTCGGGGAAGACGACCGACGACTCGATTTGCGGACAGAGGGCGAAGTCGTCCCAGGAAAGTCGCAGTTGCCGCAGCAGTTTGTTGAGCGGTTTGGAGCGGTCCCCTTTTTCCGCGTAGTTGGTGACGGCGTGCAGGCCGACGTCGTAATCGCGGTGGCGGAGACGGTAAAAGGAGTTCAGGCCGCCGATGGTGGTATGCCGTTCGAGGAGGCAGACTTTCTGATCGTAGTAGGCGAGTCTGATTCCGGCGGCGAGCCCTGAGAGTCCAGCACCGATGATAATGGTATCGTATTGCACCTGAGTGGGTCCCGTGGTGTGTCAGCCGGACGAACTCGGAGGCGAGACGGTGTCAGGCGGGACTTTCCACGTCTTTGAGGAGCGGATGGAGGTAGGTGACGGTGCTGTCCATGGTGACCAGGTTGGGATAGTCTTCTTCCGGAATCTGGACGCGGTACCTTTTCCGCAATTCCATGACGATATCCAGAAAATCCATGCTGTCCAGTTCCATCTGATCGCGGAACGGCTGGGAATCGTCGAGATCGGAAAGGTCTTCATCCGGAGCGATTTTGTCCAGAATATCGAGAATCACCAGTCGAATCTGCTCTTCGTTCATTCGTCTCTCCGACGGCCCAGGGGTGCCGTCACTCATCACAAGTTTATGCTTCATAACGTTTTACAATAACGACCGAGTTCACCCCCAACATTCCAAAGGAGTTATTGAGGATGTAATCGACTTTCGGCAATTCCCGAGGTTCGTTGGCCACAAGTTGCTTGAGGGCGATTTTCGGGTCAAGGTCGTCGAGGTTGATTGTAGCGTGAGCGATGCGATCTTCAAAGGCTGGGAGATTGCCTAATAGTTCGAGGGCTCCGGCCGCTCCCATCGCGTGTCCGATGAAACTTTTGGTGTTATTGATGGCCAGGGACTCGCGATCTCCGAAAACCTTGTGCAGGGCCTTCGCTTCTTCGATGTCTCCCTGCTCGGTGGCGGTGGCGTGAGAGCTGACGATATCGATGTCGTCCGCCGACAGCCCGGCCCGTTGCAGCGCCAATTCCAGACATTCGGCCTGTCGGGTTGATGAAGGGAGTACGAAGTCGGTGGCGTCGGAATTCATGGCGTAACCGACGATCTCGCCGTAGATCCGCGCACCCCTCGCTTTCGCGTCGGAGAGACGTTCGAGCGTGCAGATGCCGCCCCCTTCCGCGACGACAATTCCGTTGCGGTTGACGTCGAACGGGCGACACGCTTTGGTCGGATCTTCGTGACGAGCCAGGGCGCCCTGGCTCTGGAAGCTGGCGAAGATTCCGAAGGTATGACTGCTCTCCGACACACCGCCGCAGACCGCCATATCGACTTCGCCCAGTCGCAGCATTTGCAGTCCCTGTATGAAACCGGCATTTCCGGCGGCACACGCGGCGCCGACGGTGAGGTGCGGTCCGGTGATCTTCATGTTGATGGTTACTTCACCCGCCGGGTTATTGGCGACCGTGCGGGGGTTGTGATGATGGGACCAGACGCTGGTGTCGTAGTCGAATTGTGTGATCTCGTAGATTTCGTTTTCGGTTTCGACATTGCCATGCTCGGTGATCCCGAGGTAAACGCCGACGCGGCTTTTGTCGAAGTCCTCCCAATCGATGGCGGAATCGATGATGGCTTCGTTGGCGCAGTAGACGGCGACCTGTCCGGCGCGGGTGCCGCGACGCGCTTCTTTCCGTTTCTGATGGCGGGTCACTTCAAAGTCGCAGACGCCAGCCACCGTCGGGGGCATATAGCGAGTTTCAAATGGAACAACGCCCGACTTTCCAGCCAGCAGACTTTCCCGGTATTCGGCGAGCGAATTACCGTTCGGGGCCGTTAATCCGATCCCGGTGAGGACGATCCGGGATTCATCGGGCAAGGTCATAAAACTGATCCAGAACAGCAGAGACTAATGCGAAAATCATCATTTCAAAATGACGGAAGAACTTGCCAGCGTAACGCCTTGCGGCGAGTCAGGCAAGCGGTTGGGGATGTCACGATTGACGAGAATCGATATACTGACCGGTTGTATGGACTCTCTGCCCGATTTTGTAATTCCGGGAAAGGATTCGCCGTGTTTCATCGACCGAAACGGTTCTGTGTGCTGCTGATTCTGTTTCTCATTCCGCAGTCTTTGCAGGCTCAGTTGACGCGGAATCAGGTCGCCGATGCGCTGAAATTGGGCGTGCGGTATCTGAAAACCGAGCAGAAACAGGACGGACATTGGGCGAACGAAGCGGGGCAGTATCCGGTGGGGATGACTTCGCTGTGTGTGATGGCGATGCTGAATTCGCAGGTTCCCGTCACGGACCCCTCGGTCCAGCGCGGATTAGGGTTTCTACGTGCGATTCCTTCCGAGCAATGGGGAATAGTGACGGGGGGATCCGAAAATTACGAACTCTCTTTGATGTTGATGGCTCTCGTCGTCGCCGACCAGGATGTCGATCGGAATGCGATTTTTCGCCTGGCCGCGCGGATCGAAAATGGCCAGACCAAGAACGGGCAAAACGCGGGAGGGTGGACGTATTCCCTGAGAACCGACCTGGGAGGAGCCGCCGACGAGAGTAACAGTCAGTATGCAGTTCTCGCGCTGCGTGAGGCTGCGCATCACGGCGTCCCCATCAAACGGGAGACCTGGGTGCGGGCCAAAAGCTACTGGCAAAGCAAGCAATCACCGGACGGCGGTTGGGGGTACCGCGGTGAT
Organism: Planctomycetaceae bacterium; assembly: GCA_014762625.1. Classification (GTDB taxonomy): domain Bacteria; phylum Planctomycetota; class Planctomycetia; order Planctomycetales; family Planctomycetaceae; genus JABURQ01. The sequence continues at coordinate 7,254 of JABURQ010000032.1, forward strand.
GGAAACAGTTCGGGAAGTATGACGGTCGCGGGGATCGCATCGACGGTGATTTGTGACACGATGCTGGGAGAGGTCAACGAAGAGGCGAACTGTTGCGCGGAGCAGGAGGAAAACGAGTCTCTGCAAAAAGGGATTCGGTGGCTGTCTCAGAATTTCCGCGTGGGTCAGAATCCCGGCAGTAACTCCGAGAACAATCTCTTGTATTATCTTTACGGTTTGGAGCGAGCCGGACGTTTGAGCGGACGACGCTTCTTCGGTCAGAACAACGACTGGTATCGCGCGGGGGCGGAGTTCCTCGTCAAACGACAATCGGGTCGCGGCTTCTGGCAGGGTGATTCTGGGATCGATAGCTCGAAGATGCTGTCATCGGCGTTCGCCTTGCTGTTCCTCTCGAAAGGTTTGTCACCCGTTGTGATCTCCAAATTGAAATTCGGCGGGGCCGCGGAGGCTGAGATCCCCGACGAGCTCTGGAACCGTCATCCCCGAGACGTGCATCATTTAATGGATTACGTCTCAAGTCGTGATGGTTGGCCGAAACTGCTTTCGTGGCAGGTGATCGAACTTCCCAAGTTAACCGATGAGACCGCGTTGCCGGTGCTCGTGCAGTCTCCCATCCTGTTTCTGACCAGCGACCGGGCTCCGCTGCTTACTCCCGACGACATCCGCCGTTTGCGACAGTATCTCGATCAGGGAGGCACGTTGCTCGCGTCGGCAGGTTGTCAGTCCGCCGACTTTGACGATGGTTTCCGCCGCGTGGTTGAAAAGCTGTATCCCGAAGAAGCGGGACTCTTCAAACGACTGACCGCCGATCATCCCGTGTATCGCAGTGAGTTTCTCCTCTCGGACGAGGCGCACGAATTATGGGGGATCGATTTCGGTTGTCGGACGCCCATCATCTATTCTCCCGACGATCTCGGATGCTTCTGGGATCGTTGGTCGGTGATCGATCCTCCCGACCGGACGGCTCTGGGACGTCAGCAGATCGAACGACAAATGCAACTGGGGACGAATATCGTCGCGTATGTGACGGGACGGGAACCGGCGGACAAGCTGGAAAGTCAGGAACGGGCCGACAGCGACAATCCGCTGGAAGCGATCGAACGGGGCTTCCTGCAGATCGCCAAATTGCGACACGAGGGAGGTTGGGACACGGCTCCGATGGCGCTGCGGAATCTGTTGAAGGCGCTGAACGATCAGGTCGGCGGTGTTTCCACACAGAAGAAAGACTTTGTACCCAGTGATCAGAATATCTTTAACTTTCCGATGCTCTACATTCACGGGCGACAATCCTTCTCGTTCGGCGAGAAAGAACGCGAGCAACTTCAGAAATATCTCCACCGGGGAGGCGTGCTGTTCGCGGACGCCTGTTGCGGTGCGCCGCAATTTGACGAGGCGTTTCGAGCCGAGATCGCAAAGATGTTCCCCAATCAAAAACTGACTCGCATCCCGCTTGAACACGATCTGATGACGACACCATTCGATATCCGTCAGGTGACCCGCCGTCTGCCTGCCGTCAATCGACCCGATGCACCGCTGGAGACGCTCACCCAGGAGGGGGAACCGGTTCTGTACGGCATCGAGATCGACGGGCGACTGGCGGTGATTTACAGTCGTTACGATTTAAGCTGTGCGCTGGAGCGACAGGCCTCGTTGGTCTGTAACGGCTACGATGCCGACGACGCTCTCAAGATCGCCATGAACATCGTGATCTACTCGCAGCAGGCACCGCCGACGATCCCGTGAGGCGCACTCAGAATCCGAATTCGGAAAGAATCATCGGCGTCACGTCGGTATCGGAGACGGAGTCCTTCTCGTCCAGCAGCGCGGCTTTCGAGGATACGAGTACGCCTTGCCGACTCGGATCATCGGCGGGGTAGCCGTGGGATCCTTTGACGAGGGTGGCGTCGAGTGGCGTCGATTTGGTTTCCATATCGAAGAACATCTCGACCGGGTCGTAGCCCGGCTTGCGGTGAATGTCGACCGTGTGGGCGAAGGTCGGAGCGTTCGCGTCTTCCACCCACCAGTAATAGGCGAACCACTTGTCCGGTTTGGAGATCAGGACCACTTCGCCGCTGCGCGGATGATCGAGGTTATATTCGGCCCGCTCGGAACCGACAAGCACCTTCTCGATGTGCGGGTCTTTACGGAACAGTTCGGCGACGCCGTGAATGGCGGCCTCGTTCTGCACGTAGACGTGAGCCAGTTGATGATCGGCCAGCGCCCAGGCGGTCGAAGCGGACGGGTTCAGGACTTCCTTCTCGTCGTCGTCGGTGTCGAGGGTCAGGAAGCCGGCTTCGCGCAACTGGCGATTCGGATAGATGACGCCGTCCACGTCGGTGATCACGTATTCGCTCGCCACCAGCCAGGTGACCTCGCCCAGCGCCTCTTCATACCCGACAATCATACGTTCGAGTGCTGCGTCGATTTCCTTGACGGCGTCGATGGCTTGAGGAGAGTCGGGGCCGAATTTTTGCGCCGCGTAGTCGAGATGGGGAAGATAGACGTAGCTGAAATTCGGTTGGAACTTGCGGGCTCCGTAGATGCCGGAATCGATGATCCAGTCGCTCGATTTGATGTTCGCGAGCGGCCCCCAGAAATGTTTCAGCGGAAAGTGACCGAAGGTGTCCCGGAGCTCGCCGTAAAGTTCGGTCGGTTTGGTGTAACACCAGAGCGACTCCGACCCATCGGGGTTGTGAATGGGCGCGAAGGTGCAGATGTAGTCGCCGCCGCACCCTTTGATGTGCAGCGGGAACCAGACCGCGGAGGTGATCGATTTATCCTTCTCGTGCAGGATGTCCCAGACTTGGGGGGCTTCGAAGATTTCATTCCAGGCGGTCCAGAGCTCCACCTCTCCCTTGTCGCGCCAGAAGAATCCGTTGGCCGTGATACCGTGTTGGTCGGGGGGGACGCCGGTCGTCAACGTCGCCTGAACGGGACAGGTCACAGCGGGAAAACTGGGGACGAGCGGGCGGGTGGTGCCGCGGTCGGCGAGTCCCTGGAGATTGGGCATCTGTTCGAGATCCGTCGATCTCAAACCGGGCATGGAAATTAGAACGATGTGCTGGCTCATGGTCGGATGTCTTGCGGTTACGGGTGGGAACGTTGATCAGCTTTCGGCGGGAGCCGTCGCACAGGCAAATTCCAGGCGTGTGGAAACTTTGCCTTCCACGGAGATTTTTCCCGTCATGAAATAGGCGTTGGAGAGATTGTCGGTCAATTCGACCTCGATGTCGATGGTTTGTCCCGGTTTCACCATCTGGCGAAACTTGACGTTGTTGATGCGGGTGGCGACCGGAACGTCTCCCGAAGGGACCGGTTCGATTTTCGAGATCAGGATCGCTCCCGCCTGCAACGCGGCTTCACACTGCAAGACGCCGGGAAACACCGGGTAATCGGGGAAGTGTCCCTGAAAAACCGGTAACTCCGGATCGAGAGTTTTGCGGGCGTGGATCTTTTGCTCGTCGATCGAGATAACTTCATCGATCCACAAAAACGGAGGACGATGGGGGATGGCTTGCAGGATTTCTTCGTAATCCATGGGATGGAAATTCCTCTGCTGAAGACGTCGTAAAGGTTCAGTCTCGTTCGAGATAGACCTGGCGGGGTTGTAGTCTCGTCGAGTCCGGCACGGCCTCCGCCAGACAGACGAGTTGATCGCTTTCATCATAGACGGCGAAGGGGCGGCTGTCTGCCACATCGCCCGAGGAAACTTCCGGAAGTTCGGGTTCGAACTGCTTGCCATCGAGAATCATTTGGTGTTGCGAGGAATGGACGATCGCTTTGGGGAGATGGCGGACGGCTTCGCCGGGCGGAATCAGGTGCTGCTCGATTGTTTCCAGCGACAACTCATCCAGAGAGAGGGCTCTCTCGAGCGGGAAGTCACCGATCGACGTTCGGATGAGGTCGGTCATATAAGCGCCGCAGCCGAGTTGTGCGCCGATGTCGCGTCCCAGAGAGCGGATATAAGTTCCCGAGCCGCAGACGATCTGGAGAGAGAATCGGGGAAACGACCAAGCGGTCAGTTCGATCGAGTCAATGCGGACGCTGCGCGGTTCGAGTTCGAAGTCAGCCTCCTGTCGAGCCAGTTTGTAGGCCCGTTGCCCGTTCACGTGGACGGCGGAGAAGCGGGGAGGCACCTGTTGGATCTCTCCCTGAAAGCGGGGCAGAACGGCTTGGAGTTCATCGACTTCCAAAGGCTTCAGGTTGTCCGTCGCAGTCAGTTCGCCTTCCCGATCGTCGGTAGTGCTGGTGACACCGAGTTCAAAGGTGCCGAGATAGGATTTGGGCCGATCCTGCACGAAGCGGATCAGCCGGGTCGCTTTTCCCAGACAGAGGACCAGAACGCCGGTCGCCAACGGATCGAGTGTTCCTGCGTGCCCCACTTTACAGGGACGGATCAACCGCTGGACCCGGTTGACGGCGTCTCGTGAGGTCATACCTGCCGGTTTATCGAGAATCAACAAGCCATTCATGGGGTGAGTAAAGAGTGCTGGAAGTTTGGGAAGTGTGTTGAGAAGGCCGTGTATTATCCAGGTTTCCACGTTGAAATCGACCGGACGAGAGAGAAACGACCGGTCCTCTCGGTCGCGACTCAGTAATACCCTTATCCTGTTTTCCGACAGTGACTTACAGAGAATTTTGTAGGCTGAATATTTCTCCAGGAAAATCCCGAATTCTCTATTTTGTCCCGGCACGTTCTGTTCTGTGACCTAAGTTCCTAGAGGTGACGTTGTGGGGAGACGATCCCTCCAAATATCGGTCACCTATCAAACAATGTGCTATCTCATTTCTATGTATAGACTTTCGTCAAAAACCAACCGTGACTCACAAAAGGTACTTCGCACACAGCGGCGTGGAGTGTCTCTCGTGGAGTTTGCGTTCGTAGCACCGCTGTTATTCATGACGATCTTCTCGATCTTCGAGTTCAGTCGGATTCTGATGGTTCAGAATACCGTTGCGGACGGAGCCCGTCATGCGGCTCGGGAAGCTTCTCTGGCGGCGACGACAAGTGCGTCGACCGTGGAAGCTAATTTGCGAGCACGGATTGCGGATTCGGTACCGACCGGCACCGTGATGAGCGTTACGGTCTCGCCGTCCGATTTATCGACTGCCTCATCGGGTGATGAAGTGTCGGTGAAAGTTTCGCTGAGTTACAAAGACGTGAGTTGGGTTCCGTTGACCTTGTTTCGGATCTCCGGAAGCTCTCAACTCAAAGCCGAATCCCGTATGGAGCGTGAATAACCCCCCGGTTCAAGGGAGGAAGAAAGAATATGAAACGTCTCCGATCGAAACCCATTGCCCCCCACAAGCGAAACGCTGTTGCCGCCGTCGAAATGGCGGTTTCGCTACCTCTATTGGTGTTGTTGCTGTTGGGGACGATCGATCTCGGCCAGTTTATGAACGTCGGTCAGGTCGTGAGCAATGCTTCCCGGATTGGAGCGCGTAAGGCGTCGGTCCATCGAACCAAAGATATCTCCGAAGTGAAAGCGGAAGTGCTCAACTATCTCGGCTACTACTTTCCGAACCAGTCTGCCTCGACGTTATCGGGGGCGACGACAGTGAAGGTGGCCTTGGAGAATGGAACGACATTATCCGGGACGGACCTCACCTACGTCGAGGATGGGGTCAGAGTGGTCGTGAGCGTGCAATTTAATTACTCGGCGGTGCGTTGGATTAAGGGGATTCCACAACTCGATTCTCGCGCTCTCAACGTCGACACCACCATACGAAGGCTTTAGGCAAACAACGGACATCCCAGGAACGCGATTGATGTTTGGCCCTTCCGACAACGCGTTCATGACTTTGAGATTGAAGAAAAACTTCCTTTTTGGCTGAGTCCCTCAGGAGACAAACGATGAAGATGACTTCTGGTTGCCAACTCAAGAAACCATCGCGCGAATCTTCTCGTCGGGGGGCCGTGATTCCTTTACTGGCTCTGTCTCTCATCCCGTTGATGGGGATGATGGCGTTCAGTATCGACTACGGTTACCTGCGCGTGGTCAAATCTGATTTACAGCGCGCCGCCGACGCGGCAGCTTTGTCGGCGGTGATCGAACTGGTTCCCGATCCATACGGCGTTCAGGACTACGCTGCCGTCCGAGCCACCGTACGGGAATACGCGCAAAGTAACATGACTAACGCGGCCGGGGGATTGGCGACTTTTAACGTCTTGGATGCCGATATCGAAATGGGACGCTACGATACCGCAACTATTTACGGCACTGCTCCCGTCACCCTGCATGCGGACGGAATGTACGACTGTCTGCGGGTCACTCTGCGGCGCGATGGTTCTGTGAACGGAGCGGTGCCGCTGTTCTTTGCGAAACTCCTGGGGATCAAGAGCAAACCAGTCGTCGCCACCGCGACCGCCATCCTCCGTCGGGGGAGTGTATTGAAGGCGGGGAGCGATATTCTGCCGTTTGCCTTGCCGGAGAGTTATTGGGATTCGCTGACTCCCGGAGAGCAGATGTCGATTTATAATGATAATACCATCACCGACGAGGACGGTAACCAGGTGACCGTCACGGACGAATTCGGACAGCCGATTCCGGGGAACTGGGGGACGGTCGATATTGGCTGGGAAAATAACAGTTCCAGCGATTTGATGTATCAGATTAGGCACGGGCTGTTGCAGAGTGACCTGGATACTCTGGTCAGTGATGGCCGCTTGACCGATAACTCAGAATTGACGGCTCCCGTCACATTCCAGGCGGACGCCGGAATATCGATCGGGATCAAAGACTCGGTCCGAAGTATTCATGGAGAAACCCGGATTATTCCGATTTACGACACCGTTAACGGCGAATTGGTCAATAACAGCGGAACGGGGAACAACGCCGAATTCGGAACGGTGAAATGGGGAGTGGTGAAGGTTCTCGATTCTGCCTGGACGGGTAATAGCGGTACCTATATCAAATCACAGAAGGCCTACACCTACGACGGTGGAATCATCCCCAATCCCGACCTCACCGACAAATCAAGCGTCATCGATGGAGCCTATGCCGGGGCTTCATTAGTGCGATAACAGTTGAGTATCGTCTTACCGTCAAAGCTTTCTATGTTGTACGAAGCGTGATTGTAGAAACCTTCCATTCAGAGGTTCTAATGCAACCCCTTCGGCTTTGACCTGATCCGACAAAACAGCAATCATAGGGCAACTTCTCACTTCCCGTAATCGCCCGGTTTATGTCGAGTCCCGCCCCGCACAGCCACCCGAACTCCCGCATGTCTCCCCGAATCGTCTGGTGGTTAAACGCCGTCGCCATTGCGCTCTTCTGGGCGGCTTACTTGGCGATTCAGGTCCCGATTCCGGGAGTCAATGAGCCGCATTACCTCTGTAAGGCGAAGCATTTCTGGCAACCGGGTTACTGTCCCGGAGATTTCTTCCTCGACTCCTCAGATACTCACTTCGTTTTCTATCTTACGTTTGGGTGGTTGACGCAGTTCTTCTCGCTCGCCACGGTTGCCTTTCTCGGGCGGGCGATCGCCGTGACTTTGCTGGCCACCGGTTGGACCTCTCTCAGCCGGCGTGTGACGTCGGTCTCCTGGGCTCCTTTCGGTTCGGCGGCGATGTTTCTCGGTTTGACATCGTGGCAGAACTTTTCGGGGGAATGGATTGTCGGCGGCCTGGAATCGAAAGTGATCGCGTACGGGTGTTTGTTCTTTTCGTGGAGTCTGATGTTTGACGGTCGCTGGAAATCGTCCGCGGTTTTGATGGGAACGGCGATCAGCTTTCATCCGGTGGTGGCGGGCTGGGGGTTGATCGCAACTTGTCTTGGGATGGGATTTCTCAAGCTGAGAGATAAAGGCTCATTCGTTTCCCCTTCGCCTACCGAATTCGGCTTGGCGTTCGTGACGACGCTGATCTGTAGTCTCCCTGGTCTGATTCCTGCCCTCTTGACTCTCATGAAACCCGTCAAAAGGATGGAGCTCGCCGACCAGTTGCAGGTCTTCCGCCGGTTAGGCCATCATTTGAACCCGGCGCAATTCTCTCTCGCCGCCTATCTGGTCTACGGAGGATTGCTCGTGCTTTGGGTCTGCCTCGTCTGGTGGCAGGGTGGGTTTCAGAAAGCCTCGGAAGAGACTTCCTCTCGCTTGAACGGCGCGCATCGATTCTGGTTAGCGATTGTTTTGGGGAGTGTGATTGTGACTTGCGGCGGTTTGGTCGTAGGTTGGGCTAATTACGCGATAGCCGATCCCGGTTTGACTCAGTTCCTCACCAAGCTGATGAAGTTTTATCCGTTTCGCCTGGTCGATGTTCTGCTGCCGTTCTCGGTCGCTTTGTTATTGATAGATTTCACTCAGGTCGATCGCCGACCGGTCTTGTGGCGTTCGGCGGTTGTGGGACTGCTGAGCGTTGCCTCGGCCGCTACCGCCTTGATGCTGGTGATGCCGAGTCGAAACGTCGATGGTTATACCGAATCAAAAACTGAATCCTGGATCGACATCTGTCGCTGGATCGATCAACACCTTCCTGAGGATGCGCTGGTGCTCGCTCCTCGCAGTTCGGTCACTTTTCGCTGGTACTCGTCCCGCGCGGCGTATGTGACGTTTAAGGATTGTCCGCAGGATGCGGCGGGAATTCTGGAATGGAACCGTCGCTTGAACCTGTATCAGGAGTGGGCGTCCCGCTCCTTCAGGAACGATCGACTCTACGACGATCGAGAGCTCGCGGAACTGGCGCGACTGACCGGAGCGACCCATCTGCTTGCCAGCCTCATGGGGCCGTTCGAACGGGAACCGATCCATCACAACGAGTATTACCGGATTTACAAACTGCCGGACGTCGAAAAGTGATCCCTCAAAAAAAACTCCCCTACGAACGGATGGTTCGCGGGGGAGTTCAAGGTTTCGTTCCTGAATTCGATCTACTATTTCTTGAAGTAAGGATGATCGGGATCGCCTCGCGAGAGCAGATACGCGAGCAGATCGAGAATCTCTTCCTGATTGAGCGTGTTGAGGAGACCCGCCGGCATCATCGAGGACTTGGACGGAATCATCTCTTCAATCTTCTTGCGATCCACGTTCACCATCGATCCGGGATCGAGCATGTTGGTGATCACGCGGAAGTTGTCGCCGGCGAGATTGGCGATGCGTCCGATGATTACTTTTCCGTCCGTCATGATGAACTGGGTCGCCGCGTATTGATCGCTGATTTCCTTATTGGGATCGAGAATCGATTCGAGCATATCGCGGGGGCTGAAGCGTCCTCCCAGACCGGACAGGTCGGGGCCGACGGCTCCTCCTTCGTTATTGAAGCGATGGCAGGCGTAACAGTTTGCCGCCCCGAACATGCGTCGTCCTCGTTCGAAATCGCGACCTTTGAGTTCACCGGGCACCAACGGCGCCAGATCGTCCATCGTCCATTCTTTCACGACGGGGCGATTCTCTTCAGCGAACGGGTTGATGTTCTTCGGAGGAGCGGCGTTGAGTACCGCTTCGTACCCTTTTTTCTGTTCTTCGGAGAGTTTCCCCACCCCCTCTTTTTT
>JABURQ010000032.1:16751-29821 GCA_014762625.1 Planctomycetaceae bacterium
TGGTCTGCGGAGAGTTTCGCGACCGCATCTTTTTTGATGTTGCCGACGAAGATCTGGAAGCTCGCTCCGCCGCCGAAGCCCTGTGCTTTCGCGAACCAGGCGAGAAACTGTTTCCGCAGTTCGGGGGTCCAGCCGGTATCGAGATGCCGCAACGACTTCGCGTAAGCAATTTGCTCCTCCTGAGTCGGAGCGGAGTTCAACAAAGCAACCCCGGCGGAGGCGGCCTGTTTGGATTCGAGGTAAACCAGCAATTGCAGCAGTTCAATCCGTAATGCGGTTCCCTGTACGGGGAGGTAAGAGTCAAACTTTTCTCCCAGCGCGGCTCGTCCTTTGACGTCGGGTGGTCCCAGACGCGTGAAGGCGAGCGTATAAGCCCGTAACAGTCCGAGTTTCTGTTGTTGGCTGAGTGACGACCATTCGATTCGCCCCAACGCTTCCAGCACGCCGGGTAACAGTTCCGGGCGAGGAGGCATCGGTTCCAGTTTGCCGAGTTCGGTCACCGCGGGAGAAGCCCCATTGGCCCGGCAATAGGCAATTAATGCCGTGATTGATGCTTGCGGGTCGGTTTCCGCAAGTGCTTTCTCCGACCAGGTTTCGGGGGGCTGGAATTCCAACGCGACCCGGGCCGCGTAACGCAGAAAACGATCGTCGCTGCCGAGGTAAGGCCACGCGGTTTCGACCGCTGTGGGGTCTTGATGTCCGTGGAATTCTTCCAGCATCCTGCGAGTGACGTGAGCTTCGGGAATGTTCTTGATATTCATCGGCGGGACCGCTTCGGTCGATTCGTTGCCGGTGTAGGTGACTCGGTAGAGACCCGATTGCACGCGACGACCGCCGATGGTGAAGTACATCGCACCGTCGCCGGGATGAATGATGACGTCCGTCAACGGGAGCGGCGACCCGGTGATGAATTTCTCTTTGGTCGCTTTGTAGGAGGCTCCGTCCGGTTCCATGTGAACGGCGTACAGAATGCCGTAGCTCCAGTCGGAGGCGAAATACGCTTTCTGATACTTCTGAGGGAATTTGGCTCCGTAGCCGAACGTAACGCCGGTCGGTGAACCGGGCCCGATATTGATGGTGGGAGGGACGGTATCGGGATAGTATTCCGGGAATTTGCCGCCGCTACTGCGCCAACCGAATTCTCCACCGCTGACGACCTGACAAATACGGGTCGGACGATACCAGGGCGTATTCAAATCCCATTCCATGTCCGCGTCGTAAGTGAACAGATCGCCGAGCAGGTTGACGTCTGCGTCGAATTCGTTGCGGAAGCCCATCGTCCTCAGTTCCCAGTTTTTGCCGTCGGGATCGATGCGAGCCACCCAGCCGCCGGGAGCGGGAACACCGACCATAAAGCGTCCGAGAACGCGATCGAGCAATTGATCTTCATTCCACAGAGGTGGCACACGCGTGGAGTCAAAATTCGGCATTTTGGTTCCGTTACCGCAGACCAGATAGAGCCCTTCTCCGTCCGGTGTCTTGACGATGGCGTGGGGCCCGTGTTCGCCGCGACCGTTCAACTCACGAAGCATTTCGACCTTATCGAGTTGGTCGTCGTTATCGGTATCGGTCACGCGGTACAAACCGCTTTTGAATTTGCCGCCGGTATTGACCATGACGTAGAGACTATCGAAAGCCCACAGCAGCCCCTGGGCTTCGCCGAGCTCGATGTCGATTGGCTCGATGGTGATTTCTTTGACGGTTCTGGAAAGATGTGGCAGCGTGACGCGATACAATTTCCCGTACTGGTCGGAGACAATCAGCCGCCCCTTGGGATCGGTACACATATTGACCCACGACCCTTGCTCCTCTTTGGGAACGCTGTAGAGCAGTTCGGCTTTGAAGCCTTCTTTGATGATCATATTCTCGATCGGCGTCGCGGTCGGTTCGCGTAGCTTGACGACGTTCGTCAGGGTCGTTGCGTTGACCGAGTTCCACGGACCGGAACCGAGCGGTCCGAGAGCAACCGCAGTCTTCCACCCGGCGTCATCGAATCGGGGCGTTTGCCAATTCTGGGTTCCTTTGTCGGTAACTTTCCAGGATTCGTCGGAAACGACCGTTTTCTTTCCTTGCCGGTCGGTTTCCAGATCGAGCTTGAGTATGACTCCCGCGGCACTGGATCCGTTTTTCCCGCGGAGAGCCAGAATGTTCCGTCCGGTTTTGAGATCGGCTTTCAGGTCCTTATAGCCGATCTGGTCCCAGCCTTCGGAGTTCAAGACCCGTTTACCGTTCAGAAACACCTGCACTTCATCGTCACCCGTGACGTAGAGGTTGGCGCTGGTGATTCGTCCTTGTAACTGGAACGATTTGCGGAGATAGACGACTTGTCCGTCGGCGGGTTCCTTCGAGGCCCAGATCCAGTGCGGTTGAGCATCGGCGTCGGAAAGGCCGTCCTCTTTGGCGGGGGTTTGGAACGATGTCGGAGAGGTGATCGGCCACCAGGCTTCAATCTTCGCCGTCAGTTTTTTCACAAGTTCCGGCTTCTGTTCGGAGAGATCGTTCTTTTCAAATGGATCTTCGCTGAGGTTGAAGAGCTCGGTTTTCGCGTTCGGCATTCGTTCCGAGTAGGGGAGGATTAATTTGTAGTCCCCGTCAATCACCCAGCGGTACATCAGGCTGGCGACCGGGTCGTCCATGTCCTGGATGTCGTGTTCGAGGATCTCGCCGAAGATGGCTTCGCGCGAGGAGACGGCCTGAGAATCGAGCAGATCGATGCCCTGCATCTCCTTTGTGATTTCCTGTTTCATTCCCAGGGCGGAGAGTACGGTCGGAACGAGATCGATCGAACTGGCGAGGTTATGCTTGTCCATTTTGGGAGCAACTTTTCCCGGCCAACGAACCATGATCGGCGTCCGCGTGCCGCCGTCGTACTGCGACCGCTTCGAGCGCGGAGCGTAGCGCGAGGCGTTCTCCATATTGATCCAGCCGTTATCGGTCACGTACAGGACGATGGTGTTGTCGGCGACTTTCTTCTCATCGAGGTGATCGAGCAGCTGTCCACAGGTTTCATCGAACCATTCACACATCGCCCAATATTTGGCGATGGGAAGATGCGGGGTCTTTTTCTTGTATTTGTCGAGCAGACGCTGAGGAGGCGTGTGAGGGGTATGAGGCAAAAACGGAGCGTAGTAGACGAAGAACGGTTTCTCGGCTTCGACGGCGTCGTCGATGAAGCTGAAGACCGGTTCCATCCCTCGACGTCCGATGGTCAAGCCATTATCGCCGTGACGGCCTCCCTTCGTGCGATCGCCGTGCGTCATGCCGTGTGTAAAGCCGCCGCGCGAGTAATGACCTTCCCACCATTTACCCGACTGGTGACTCACGTAGCCGTGAGTTTTCAGGATCTCGGCGAGACGGGGATCGTCGTCGATGTGTTTGATGTAATCGATGCGTCGTTGCAGGTAGCGGGGATCTTGTCGTTGTTTTCCTTTGGGAGCGTTAGCGAGATCCTCGGGAGGGGGAGGATCGTTGCCGACGATCCCGTGTTGATGCGGGTAAAGACCGGTAACGATTGTGGCGAGTGACGGGCGACAGAGACTGTCGGGGACATAGCCGCGCGTGAAGGTCAGCGATTCGTGCGCCAGTTGATCGAGACGCGGCGTCTCGATCTGTTTGTGTCCCATGAAGCTATAATCGGTCCAGGCTTGGTCATCGGAGATAATCAGGACGACATTCGGGCGAGTTGAGTCTGCGGATTTGCTTTCCTCCGCTTGAAGAACAGGGAGGTGAGAGGCTAACAGCAGGCAGTTCGCCGCAAGGAAGAAGCGAAGCATAAAATAGAACTCCTGTGTGGGGCGTCGTGTGTGAATAGGTTGTCTAAGCTCGGAGAGCACCGCCGGATAGTCCGTTCGGAATTCCGAAAATCGGCACTCATCAGTATAGCAGAGACGACTTGCGAATGCCTAGTATGTGAATATTGGCCCTCCTAGAACCTGATCGCGTACCGAGCTGCAATTAATACGACCGTGACTACGAACTTGCCCAATCCTTCCGATCAAAACCTCGCTCAGCTACGCGACGAGCATACGCCGGATGCGGTCCGCGCGCGACTGGAGGACGGCCCGCAACACAGCTATCTCAAAGATTTTGTGTACGGCGCCATCGATGGAGCCGTGACCACATTCGCCATCGTCTCGGGAGTCGCCGGGGCGGAGCTTTCTGCCGGAGTGGTGATTGTGCTCGGAGTGGCGAATTTGATCGGCGACGGTTTCAGTATGGCGGCAAGTAACTTTCTGGGGACGCGTGCGGAAAATCAATTGCGGGAAAAAGCTCGTCGCATCGAGGAGGAACATATCGAGTTGTATCCCGAAGGAGAAAAAGAGGAGATCCGCCAGATCGTCAGTCAGAAAGGTTTTGAAGGAGAGGATCTCGACCGAGCCGTCGAAATCATTACGTCGGACCGCAGTCAGTGGGTCGATATGATGATGCGGGAGGAATTGGGACTCTCTCTTGAAAATCCACCCGCCTGGAGAGCCGCGTTGACGACGTTTTTGGCGTTTGTCACTGTCGGCTCGATTCCGTTGTTGGTCTTCTTTGCCAATCTGATTCTTGAGCACGCAATCCCCTCTCCCTACCTGCTGAGCGCTTTGATGACGGGGGTGGCGTTTTTCGCTGTGGGAGCTTTTAAATCCCGATTCGTTGATGAGAAGTGGTACGTGGCGGGAGTGGAAACGCTGTTCGTGGGCGGATTGGCGGCGGGATTGGCGTATCTGGTGGGAATTCTATTGAAGGATTTTGTTTGATCAGTCTCGGGATGACGGGTTCGGCAGTTCGTTCATTCATGATGCTGCGCCAGAGTCTTGCGCTGAAAGTTCGGACGGAGAACATTCTGTAAGACTTGAGACCATTTGAGATCGAAAGCACTCACTAGCTTGAGATAAGCCCAGACGGCCCCCCACGTCGAACGCGGATAGGCACAAATAAAAGTATCTGAAAATTCCGGGCGAAATCGGCTTTTGAAATGATATAGACCACGCGAATCAAACATCAATCGACCAGATTTTTCCCAAAGGTAAAGTGACAGTTTAACTTTGCGCGACTCTCCCTCGAGCTTCCGATCGGTGCCGATGGCGGGGATCGGGCAAATCGAGACCTCACTGCAGTCTTCCTGCTTAAGCTGGTCAACGATTTCGCGAATCAGAAAGGCGATGGTCCCCCGCACGGCATCATCGCGTTGGCGGAACATTTCGATGGACCATTGGGATCCGTCGAGCATGGGATTGCAGATGGCAAACCCCTCCAGACGGCCTTCACGATCGTCCGACCGCGCGACAAAAACGCGTTTCCGATGCAAGTGACCGGGAAGAAGTCGCCCCTCAAAAAAAGGGATTTCGGACTTCAACGTTTTCCCAATCAGATGTTGATCGGAGACGGTCTGCAATTGCAGCAGTCGATCTGGAGCGAGTCCCTGACAAATCGGCTCGGTGTCCCATTCTTCGAATCTGACCCTTTGTCGGTTCACATAATTGCATTGGCGTCTGACCCAGGAATAGGGCCGACCGCCCCAATGGTGCTCTTCGAGAGGGATACGCGATTCGATTCCGTAGAGTGTGCGTTGAAAGCCGAATGAATTCATCCATTGGGCATCTTCGCGATCGAGGTTGAAAAACGAAATGACCAATTGATTCCGTTCGACGAATTCCACAATCTCTCTCAAGAAATCGACTGGTCGGCTGCTGGCAGAGATTAAGCCTCCCGCCACATGCAGGCACTTTCCGACGCGATGAAATCCGATCACACTCTGACCATCGCTCCCCCACAGATATTCACGATCGGGTTGCAGCACCAGATAGGAGTCAAAGTATTTCCCGTAACGATAGGCGAGAGTTTCCAAGTGGGCGATTCGATCGTCGCTCATCTCGGACTTTGACGAATAGTGTTCCATCCCTCCAGGGAGACGATAGCTGCCCGGTTTTTTTACGGTCGCGGGTGCAAGAGTACTCATGGGTGGTGGAAGAACTTCTAATTTGGGCATAATCGGCGTCGGTTATGGGGCAAAAGCGCGGAATTCTGGAGGACAGACTCTCTCAGTGAATCATCGAATCAACGGGCCTCGATTCGTTTGAGCTATCTCCAGAGAATGTTGAGAGCGGTTGTTTTCTTAACAGTGAATTCTTTCGATGTCGGTTGCAATTGCAGAATAAAATCTTTCAGTCGTGGGACAAAGCCCGATCGAATCAAAGAGAGCGATTTCGCCGGCCCTGGGCGGAGTAACATGACGAGTTCGATTCCCTCTTCGGCCATCTCACTGAGTGTGTGTTCGAGCATTTCGACCTGCTCCTGACTCGCGAGACGCTGCAGAGAAACAACATCGATCAAGCCGACGGTGATCACTCCATTCGCCTGAAATTCCAATCGACAGTAATTGATGAAACCACGTATCTGTTGCTGTTCTTCCCACACTAGGGTTCGGACGATCTCTGGGGATTGTAGTTGTCGCAGGAGATTGTCATCCTCCCAGAGAATTCCCAGTTCGGATCGTTGGGTCACTTCATTGATCAATTCCCGACACGACGCCAGGTCGGATGTCTGAAAATCGCGAATCCGGTCTTTCGTGGAACGACGTGGAGATCGTTGAAACAATGAAAGGAGCTTCGCTCCCACACGATCCAGACCGCTCGGAGTCCAATCGGCAACTGCGCGATGGTCGAGATTTCGGACCCAAAAGCCGGCCGATGTGACCTGATTCATCGACTGTCGCTTTCGCCAAAACTTCGGCCCCATCGAACGCTGATTTCCGGTATACAGATACCCTAATTCAAACGCGATCTGTTGCTCTACGTTCACTTTTCGCTGTTGTTCGACCATCAGATTGGCGATCCCTCGACGGCGGTATTCCGGATCGACGGTCAGATAGCTGCATTGAGTCCCTTTGACCAGCTCTCCCAGATAATGCATTTCATACACATTCGCCAACAGGCAACCGATGAGTCTGGTGCCGTCCCAGGCGGTCACCAGATGATCGCGTTGACTCCAGTCGAGAGCCCATGTCAAAAACTCGGGGGTCCAGAGAGGCACACACATACTCTCCGCATAGGCTCTGACCCAGATGGGGGTCACAAACTTCGCCAATTCCTCGGGGCTTCCTTCATAGGGTCGAATCTCAAACATGCAAGTCGCGATACTTGAATCATAAAGATAGGAAAATCAATAAGGTGAGAGGTTAAAGATGATCGATAAGGCCTTCGTCAACAAGAGGGATCGCAGAAATGATCCATTCATATTTCGACAAAGCTTATTTTCTATCTCAAGAAAACCAACTTGTCATGAATCTTTTCGTCGTTGATTCAGGCCGAGCGCCAAATCCTGGCATCTCGTGAGCGTTTCTTGTGGTATCTCCGTTTCGCAGAAAAATAGGCTTTGACTCACTGGTCGAGCTGGGATTGAGAGAATCGTGCTTCTTAAACCGTTTCCGAGGCGCGGGCTTCGATCATGGCATCCAGCTCCGCTTTGAGCTTACCGAGGATCTCGTCATAGGGATATGCGCCGAGTTCCTCTTCCCCCTTTTTGAGGTTCACAAAGTTCGGAGCACACCACAAGCCCAGATCGGCGTCGTCGGTTTCTCCGGGACCGTTCACGCGGCAGCCCATGACGGCAATCGTGATTTTGTGTTCTTTCGCATATTCGGTCATCTCGCGAACATCTTCCGCCAGCTCGACGAAGGCCTCGTTTTCCACGCGCGAGCAACTCGGACAACTGATGATATTCAGTCCTTGCAGACCGAAATCAACGAACGAACGGACGCGCCCGTTGGCGATGTCGTTGAGAATCGCGTGCCCGGCTTCAATTTCCTCGTACTTCCGGTCGTTGGGAACCGTGAGTGAAACGCGGATGGTGTCTCCGATTCCCTGGCTGATGAGTTGCTCGAACGCGATCCGGGTTTTGATCACGCCGTCGGGAGGCATCCCCGCTTCGGTCACTCCAAGGTGGAGGGGAATTTCCGGACGCGAGGCCGCGAATCGGTTATTGACCTCGATCACTTTCTCGGGATCCGAATCTTTCAGCGAGACGCAGTAACGGGTGAAATCGATCGAATCGAGATACTCACAGTGATCGAGCGCGCTCTCCAGCATCGGAGAAATCGAATCGGCGGGATCGTACTTGTCCTTTTTCGCGGGATCGACGGACCCGCAGTTGACGCCGACACGCAAGGCGCAGTCATGCTCTTTGGCAACAGCGGCGATGAAGGCAACTTTTTCCTGCCAGGGTTTTTCCCGTTCGTGGTGATAGAGATGGCCGGGATTGTAGCGGAGCTTTTCGACGAGGGGGGCGACGACTTCCGCCAGTCGATAGTTCTCCTGCAAATCGATGCTGAGATTGGCGTTGGTTTGCCGACGAATTTCCACGAGGGCTTCCGCTTCGCGTTTGCTGTCCACCGCGACTCGCACCACATCAGCTCCCGCCTGTTCCAGTTGCTGAATTTGAGCCACCGTGCGGTCGATGTCTGAAGTCTTTGTGGCGGTCATCGACTGCACGGCAATCGGGTTTCCGTCGCCGATGGTGACGGAACCGATGCGGACAGGACGTGTGGGGTTGCGAGGTAATTCCACAGTAATTCTGCTCGTAAAAGATGGGTGACACAATTGTTACGTCGTCTCCATTGTAGCCGCTGGGAAGCCGCTTGACGATGTCACAAACCGGCAGTTCCTGCCGGTTCGGGATTGACACGATTTCCGGACGGAACTACAAGCCCACCTTGAAGATACTTCTTTTTTGTGGATTTCCCAGGG
This sequence comes from Planctomycetaceae bacterium, assembly GCA_014762625.1. Taxonomy (GTDB): domain Bacteria; phylum Planctomycetota; class Planctomycetia; order Planctomycetales; family Planctomycetaceae; genus JABURQ01. The sequence continues at coordinate 25,481 of JABURQ010000032.1, forward strand.
AGATCGATCGCCATGAGGCGTTTTAGTCTGCTTTTAGTTTCTGTATGTCTGGTGGGATGTGGATCGGGTGCTGATGAGTCGGTGAGTACGGCGACTTCCCAAGAGAAGAAATCAGCTGCGAAATCAGCATCGACGCCCGCCCAGACCAGTTCCCTCGATGAAGAGTTGCAAACAACCCTCGATCGGACCAACAAGTTGTTGCGTGTCGGGAACTACAGTCAGGCGATGGATGTGATTTCCCGGGCGCTGGTCAATCGCCCCGACAGTTCAGCCCTGTACCGCGTGCGCGCGGTCCTACATCACAAAACCGGTCAGCCTTCTTCCGCGATGACCGACTATACGCAAGCCGTTCGCCTCGACCCCGACAACGCCAAGCTGCAAGATGAAGTCGGCTTTTACCTGTTCTCGGTCGGCGAAACGGCAGCCGCCCAAAAATATATCCAGCGGGCGACCGAACTCGATTCGGATTTTTCGCAAGCCTGGAGCCACCTCGGTCTGGTTCAGATTTCTCTGGGAGAACTGTCGGATGCTCGCAAGTCACTGACGAAAGCCCTCGAAATCAATCCAAAATACGTCGATGCGTTTATCAATCGAGGGTTTGTTTCCTACCGTCTCAAGCAGTTCGACAAAGCAATCGCCGATTACGACCGAGCGCTCGAAATCAATCCCGATGCCGTCACCGCGCACAACAATCGCGGATTGATCGAGTACGAAGAAGAAAATTACGCAGACGCGGTGGCCTGTTTCACGAAATGCATCATGCTCGACGCCAATAATCCCAAGTATTTCGAGCATCGTCGTTTGGCGTATCTGAAACTCGGCATGAAAGCCGAAGCATTGGATGACGGACGGAAGTGGGAACAGCTCCAACAGAAGTATCTCGCCAATCAACAGATCAGCCGCCAACCGGCCAATCCGGCGGGCTACCTGTCTCGCGCGGAATTGGCGTTTCAGGACGAAGACTATGAAGCCGCTCTGATCGATTTCGATCGTGCATTGCGGTTGAATTCCAGACTCCCTCAGGCTCTCTTCGGTCGTGCTCGGGCACGTTTTGCAATGGAGGAGTACGATCTGGTCATTCAGGATTGCACGGAGGCTTTGAAACTCACTTCGTTGCAACCGATCTATTCACTGCGAGGGGAAGCGTATCTGAAAGTCAATAAGATCGACCAGGCGATTGCCGACTTCCATCAAGCCAAACGACTTGATTCAACCGTAGCCGAAGCCTTTCTGAAAAAAGCGGACGAGTTGGAATCTCTCGGCCAGACGGATGAAGCGAAAGGCTTTCGCGAACAGGCGAAGAATCTCTTCCCGGACATCGAGTTGAAACCGAGCGCAAACTGAGCCACGTGCTTTAGATGGGTGTACGAATGTGGTTGACTGTTAGGCTTTGTGTTCCTACAATTGGGGCATCAATCCCTTCAGGAACATGTCGATGCAAGACTCCACCACTCAGGAACGCATTCTGATTCACGACTATGAAGATTCGCATCCCTACTTCATGGTTCCGGTCTCGCAACTTACTGCGGTAAAAGCACTCCTCGATCAAAATTCCATTTCTTACAACGTCGATCAAGACGCCATCTCTCTCGATGATAAACCTGCTGTCACAGTCATCACACTTTCCCGTTCTGTCGATGTTCAGGCGACCCAGTCACTATTGGACTCAGTTCCTTGAACAGGAAACGACATGGCCCTTCTTGATGAGATCAGATTGCATTGCGAAAGCGCTTTGCAAATGTTGGATTCCACGCACGACTTTTACTCACATTCCAAATCTGCTTGGCGATTGAGTCAAACGCTGGTAGAGCGAGGGCATGCAATCTCCTTCCAGAATCTGCTCACAAACCACACGATTGAAGGTGAGGAAATTCCTCGACTGGCACAAAATTATATTTCGGGATACCTCGCAACTGCAACTTTTCAGCAATTTGTGTCTCACTTTGAAACTTTTATTTTTGGTTTTATCGGATCCTGGCTGAATCAGTATCCCCAATCTCTGGCGAAAAAAACGGTCGAATTTAATGAGGTGATTCAATCGTCAGATCGATCAGAAATCATCGATAAGGTCGTTCAGAAGGAACTCATCGACTTGGCTTACGGTGGGGTGAGAAATTGGTTTACCTATCTGGAGAAGCTGGTCAATTTAAACGCTGTTTCTGATGGTGACATCACAACGATTACTGAAATCAAGGCGTCGCGCGATGTGCTCGTGCATAACAACGGGATCGTGAATACGATTTATCAGCAGAAATCCGGTGAAAACGCACGCTTCCAAGTCGGAGATTCAATGGAAATTCCGGAGTCATATCATCGAAGCTCCTGGGAGTCGCTGAAATCGACCATTCAGAAACTTTCACAGGCTGCAATTGATAAGTTAACAGATTAACGGCTTAACCGCCCCGGTGATGTCGTTTGCGTTCCTGTTCGGTGAGATAGATTTTTCTCAGTCGGATCACCGCCGGAGTGATTTCGACGTACTCATCGTCTTCGATATATTCCAAAGCCGCTTCGAGCGACATATCGCGCGGCGGCTTGAGCATGATGTTGTCGTCGCCGCCCGCCGCTCGGATGTTGGTGAGTTTCTTTTCGCGGATCGGATTCACGGTCATATCGTTATCGCGCGAGTTTTCACCGACGATCATCCCGACGTACAGATCGTCCCCCGGTTTAACGAACATCTCGGCGCGATCCTGCAATTTCCAGAGAGCGTAGCCGACCGCTTTTCCTCTTTCCTGCGAGATGAGAACCCCATTGGCTCGATGAGGGACGTCCCCTTCCATCGGCTGGTAGGAATCGAATTGATGATGGATGACGGCTTCCCCTCGGGTGGCGTTGAGCAGACGCGTCCGCAGCCCGATCAAGCCGCGAGCGGGGATCAGGAATTGCAGATGGGTCAGGTTTCCTTCGCCCGCTGTCATTTCCTTGATCTGTCCCCGGCGTCCCCCCACGATTTCCATCACGGGTCCGACTTCTCCACTCGGAACATCGACGTGCAGTAATTCGAATGGCTCCTGCCATTGTCCGTCCACTTGCTTGCGAATCACCTCCGGCTTGCCGACGCAGAATTCGTAACCTTCGCGGCGCATTTGCTCGATCAGGATGGCGAGATGCAGGATCCCCCGACCGGCAACGTTGAAACTTTCCTTTTCATCCCGTTCGGTGACGCGCAAGGCGACGTTCGATTCCAGTTCCCGCATCAGACGGGCACGCAGGTGTCGGCTCGTGAGGTACTTTCCGGATTGGCCGGCGAGAGGCGAATTGGAAACCGTAAACACCATGGAGAGAGTCGGTTCGTCGACTTTGATCCGCCGGAGCGCTTTCGGTTTCTCGACGTGTGCGACGGTATCGCCGATTTCCGGGGAGTCGAGACCGACGAGGGCCACGATATCTCCCGCTCTGGCCTCCGGAGCTTCGACCTTTCCGAGTTTATCGAACAGATAGAGCTTCTCAATTTTGCATTTGAGATTCTCGTCCCCCTCTTTCATCAGTAACACCTGGTCGCCTTGTTTGACGCTGCCCGAGTTGATCCGACCTGTGGCGATGCGTCCCACGTACTCCGACCATTCGAGAGAGGTGACCATCATTTGCAGTGGTTCGTCCGGTTCGACATCCGGCGGAGGAACTTCCTTCACGATCATATCCAACAGGGGCCGAAAATCGCCTTCCAGTTTGGTGGGATCATCGGTCGCGTAACCGTCCCGAGCTGAGGTGAAAATATAGGGGAAGTCGAGCGTTTCATCGTCGGCTCCCAATTCCACCAGCAGATCGAATGCTTCGCTCAGAGCCTCATCGGCTCGCGCATCGGGGCGGTCGATCTTATTCACGACGACGATCAGCTTCAGGCCGACTTCCAAAGCTTTCTTCACGACAAAACGCGTCTGCGGTTTGGGGCCTTCGAAAGCATCGATCAGAATCAGGGCGGCGTCCGCCATCTGTAACACACGCTCGACTTCGCCGCCGAAATCGGCGTGTCCCGGCGTATCGATGATATTGATACGCACATCGTTCCAGGCGAGGGCAATATTTTTGGCAAGGATCGTAATGCCGCGTTCCCGCTCCAGATCGTTCGAATCCAGAATACAGTCTTGAGCCAGTTGCGATTCGCGAAACTGGCCGCTCTGCTTCAGGAGGCAGTCGACGAGAGAAGTCTTGCCGTGGTCGACGTGGGCAATGATCGCAATATTACGTAAATCGGGACGTTGCATGGGGTGAATTCTTACATTCAAACCGGGGATAGGCCAGGGCGGGGGGAGCAGGATCGCGGGCGTCTGGCGGGGATGCTGAATGCGAAAGTGTAGCAATCTGCGTGGAAATAAAGGATGAAACCGGTCCTTTATA
>JABURQ010000072.1 GCA_014762625.1 Planctomycetaceae bacterium
TGTGGTCTCACAATTGACTGTAAACGCAGCACAACGGGCCATTCCCAGACAGACGCGATTTCAGATTTCGCGGCGGACGGTCCCAAAAGTGGCCAAAACCATCGGGTTTCGTTCGAAGATGAGAACTTGAGAAGTTGAGGTCTTGCAAAAAGCTCATCTTTGAAAACCCTCGGGGTTCAGCCATGAAACAATGAAATTTCATTCAAACGCAGGAGGGAGGTGATGGCGATGATTTCTGATTTCTCACGTCACCAACAGATCGTCGGGCGACCTGTCTTGCTCCCGTTGGAAAGGGGGAAGTCATGAGAAGCACGCCGGATATTGAATGTTGGACGATGTACGACTTAGAGATTCCACTCACGGCGGATTTGAAGAGCGACTTCGGGATCGACCATGGCTGCCGAGGCGATCTGGACGTGATCGGCTCCCGCGTTGAGGTATTGTCGTACGTGATCCGCGTTCGAGACGCCGCCGACGCCGATCAGGGCGATGTTCAAGCCGCGATGAGCGATGAGGCGGGAGAAGAGTTCCGTCTGTTTGACGGAGGCGGTGCGGGTCGCGTCGCCGCAGATGCCGCGTTGGGCGCCGTCGAAGAGGAGGGAGTCTCCCTGTTTGACGGTCGCCGCGACGCTGTTGGTCATGGCGATTCCGTTGATGAAGGGGCAGAGCGATTCGATGAACATGGCTGCCGGGATTTCCTCGGTGACGTGACCGATTTTGACGATATAGGGGACCTCCTCGCCGATGGCGTCCCGGACTCGTTCGGCGACGATCGCCGCCTGTTGGGAGGACTGATACAACTGACCGTCACTGGTGCAGACGTTGGGGCAAGAGAAGTTGGTTTCGACGGCGTCGGCTCCGCTCTCCACGGCCCACTTGGCACACTGCGCGTAGTCGTCCGCCAGGTCGTCGGGGGTTCCGTCCGGCTGTTCGGTGCCGACGACCGAGACCGAGAGGATTTTCTCTTTCGGCAGCCGGTCGCGGGTTTGTTCGATGTCCCGACGCCAGACTTCGGGCGCCGCAGAGGGCATTCCGAAGGAGACCGCCCAACTGCCGTTCATCTCGTCGGTGGCGGGGAGTTCGCGTTCGTCGCCGGTCAACTGATCGCAGATGACCGGCTGGAGATTGGGGAGGGGATAGCATTCACGCGGTTGGGAGCGAACCGTTTTGTAGGTCAGGACATCGAAGCCGAGGGTGGCGTAGTACAGGATCCAGCGACCGTTCAACAGCGGTCCCGCCGGCATGCCGAGTGGCGAGCCGACCGGTAGGCCGCAAAACGACCATTCGCCGGGGAAGTCGGGGACCTCGACGTCCGGCGGTTCCGGGGCGTGCTCGTAATTCCAGCGATAGTCTTCGTTGATGTTGTAGCGAGGGAAATCATTCATACGGCTCATTGTAACGGGAAGTTCGTCGATTTCCTCTTGCAGCGGAATGATTCATGCGTATAGTATTTGCATGAGCGACTCCACTTCACCATCTGATTCCAACTTTCGGTATTCCCGTGTCGCCGGTCGCGGCGCGCAGACGGCTCCCAAAAATCGCTTCGAGGCGATTCATCGGGAGGAGGAGTTGTCCCAGCTCGCTCCCGATGACGAGTATCTGGAAGAGCGACAGCGACCGCGAACCGACTATTACGCGGATACCTCGCGTTCGATCATCGCCGAAAATGACAGTCCCGATATCCCGTTTCGGTATAGCCTGAATCCGTATCGGGGTTGTGCGCATGGATGTGCTTATTGTTTCGCCAGGAATTCTCACGAATACCTCGGTTTCTCCGCCGGTCTCGATTTTGAAACGAAAATTCTGATCAAGCCGGAAGCTCCCGAGTTATTTCACGAATGGCTGGCCCGGGATCGTTATATTCCCGACGTGATTGCGATGTCGGGCGTGACTGACTGCTACCAGCCGATCGAGAAGGATTACCGACTGACGCGCGGTTGTTTGGAAGTGGCGGCGTCCTGTCGTCAACCGATGGCCATTGTGACGAAGAACCGTCTCGTGACTCGCGATCTGGATCTGTTTGTCGAGATGGCCAACACCAACACCATCAGTGTGGCGGTCAGTATTACCTCATTGGATCAGTCGTTGACGCGAACGATGGAACCTCGAACGAGTTCTCCGGCCGCCCGTCTGGAGGCGATCCGGGAATTGTCGTCAGCAGGGGTTCCCGTCCATTTGATGGCCGCTCCGATGATACCCGGTCTGAACGACGACGAATTGCCGTCGATTCTCAAAGCGGGGGCGGAAGCCGGCGCCCGAACGGCCAGTTTTCTGATGCTCCGTTTGCCGTTGACGGTGAAGCCGGTGTTCGTCGATTGGTTACACGCGACTTATCCCGCGAGGGCGCAGAAGGTGATCTCCCGGATTCGATCGGTTCGCGACGGCGGGATGAATTCGTCAAACTGGGGAGAGCGAATGAAGGGGACCGGTCCCATCGCGGAACAGCTTCAGCAGACGTTCGAAGTTTTTACACGTAAGCTGGGGCTCGATCGGACGTTCGGCCCTCTCGATGCGTCGCATTTCCAACCGCCGAAACCGAAGCGGGGGCAATTGAAGTTATTTTCTTAAAAGTGCAATTTTGCCGTGGAGGTCGATTTCGCGGGCGTACTCAGGAACGGAGGAGTTGGGTGAGAGGCCCGGTGCTGTCGGCGAACCGCGGCAGATCGAGTCCCATCAGGTTGGCCTGAGTCAGCCACAGATTGGCTAACGGCGTGCCGTCCGGCATGTTGAGATGTTTGCCGGTGATGAGACGCCCGCCTCCCGAACCGGCGACGATGGTCGGCAAGTCGGTGTATTGATGGGTGGCTCCGTCGCCGAGTCCCGATCCGTAGGTGAAGATGGTGTTGTCGAGCAGCGTGCTGCCGTCGGCTTCCTGGATGTGGTCCATCTTCTCGACGAGATAGGCGAACTGTTCCATGTGGAAGCGATCGACCTGCATCAGTTGTTCAAGGAACTTGTGTTGATTGTGGGACATCTGGTGATGGCTCATCGGTTTGTCGAATAATGACTCGTACATGAACGGTGTGTCCCACCGTTCGGGGCCAACCATGAATGTGGCGACGTTCGTCAAGCCGGTCTGGAGCGCAACGACCATCAGGTCACCCATCAAGCGGATGTATTCGCCGCGGGGGAGGTGGGCTTCCGGCGGTTCATCGAGTTTCACCTTCGCCAGTTCGGCTTTCATCGCTTCGAGTTTATCCATCTGCTGTTCGATGCTGCGGATCGACTCGAAGTATTCGCCGAACTTGTCCCGGTCGCGGACGCCGAGCTGTTTCTTCATTGATTTGGCGTCTTCGAGAACGAGATCAGTGATGTTGCGAAATTCAGCAATATCCTGTGTCCCGAATAATCGCCGATACATTTTGCGGGGATCTCGAATGGAGGGGGCGAGGTGTCCGGTTCCGTACCAAGAAATGTTGTCGAAATAGATCGACTCTTTATTGTCTTTATGGCTGTTGCAACTGAATTCCAATGTGCGGAAAGGAGTTTTCGCGCCGACACGATCGGCGATAAGATGATCGAGCGTTCTATCGAGAGGCCAGGCGGAACGTTTGATGCTGAAAGGAGGCGCGCTGCTCAGGTAGCAGGAGGCGCACTGCGCGTGCACATCGGTCCCTTGCTGGAAGGTACGATCCAGACTGGTGATCATCGTCACTTTGTCTTTGACTCGTTCCAGCGTTTTCATGGTGGGGGTGAATTGCAGGTCGTG
>JABURQ010000059.1 GCA_014762625.1 Planctomycetaceae bacterium
AGCGCTTCCATCAAAGCGACGTTGGTGGGAGGGTTGGTGGCCCGCATATCGTCCACCGGTTCGACCAATCCACGGCCGAGGAGATAGCTCACGTAACGATTCACGATCGAGCGGGCAAACAAGCGATTGTCTTTCGAGGTCAAGCACTCGTCCAGCGGGATTCGACGGTCGAGTTCGGACTCGACCGGTTCGCCTCCGAGGGGCGTCGGCGGCATGTTTTTTCCGGTTTTGGGGTGTCGGACTTCCCCGGAACTGCGGACCATCACGACCGTCTCCCGTCCAAACAACCCGAATTCCTGGCTGTTTTTGGTGCCGATGCGTGAGAAAAAGGCCGCAAAGGAGTAATAGTCGGCCTGTGAATATTTCTCGAATGGATGATGGTGGCATTGAGCGCATTGAATCCGAACACCGAGAAATGTCTGGGCCGTCGATTCCGCAAGCTCGGAAGAATTTTTGTTGATGCGGAAGTAGTTGGCGGGGCCGTTCGAGTAGATCGAGCCTTTCGCGGTCACAATCTCGGTCACGAATTTGTCGAACGGTTTGTTAGTGAGGAAGGAGTTGCGTAACCAGTTATGGAGTGCCCACATCCCCTGATCGCCGACGTTGTTGGAGTTGTTACGGATCAAATCGGCCCATTTGAGCGTCCAGTAAGAGGCGTAGCGATCGTTATAGATATCGAGATTGGGATCGCCGGTCAGTCCGAGGAGCCGGTCGATTAACTGTTCGCGTTTGTTGGGATTGGTGTCCTGCAGAAACGCATCGGTTTCCTCGGCGGTCGGAACCGAACCGGTCGCATCCAGAAAGGCGCGTCGCAAAAATGTCGGATCGTCCGCCAACGGAGAGGGTTCGATTCCCAGTTCGCGAAACTTGTCGGCGGCATGTTCGTCGACGAAGTTCTGATTCTGCCAGCCGGCGAGCGGGATGTTCTCCTGATAGGGAACCGCGAACATCGCAATCTCGGCTTGCCCTTCAAAGCGGACCATGATTGGCGCCTGTCCCTGACCGAGCACGGAAACGCGGCCTCCTTCATCGACCGAGAGAACCCCTTCGTCCATGGAGTCGTAACGCGCCCAGGCGGTGACATCGCGCACCGAGCCGTCCTTATAAGTTGCCAGCACTCGGAGCTGCTGGGTGCTGTCCTGTTGGGAAATGCGTCGATTGGGAATCACTTCCAGTTGGGTCACTTTCGCGGGTTCCTTTTCGGGAGCCGGCGCACCGGCCTGCAACCACGACAACAGCATCCGGTAATCGGGAGAGCCTCTTTTCAGTCGTTGCGCGCCACCGTGTGGGACGGCCATCGTCGGTTTTTGAAGAAACAGTGACTCTTCGGGGTTCAGCAGATTCACCCGGCGTTGTTGTCGGTCTCTCACAATCATCGCATGGTCTTCGCCCGGTTCGAATCCGAAGACCGAAAGTTTGAACCCCCCTTTGCCGTACTGAGAGGCGTGGCACGCTCCCATGTTGCAACCCGCTTTGCTCAACAGAGGAGCGACATGTTTGATAAATTTCACGTTCGACTGATCGCGGCTGTTGGAGACCGTTACGGGGACCGTCAATTCCTGGCCGTCGATTTCGATACGAATTTGGGTCGTGCCGTCCGCCACGGGAAAAACACGCCCCCTCCCGTCCACCCGCGCGACCGTTTCATTCAGAGAGACAAATTTCGCGGTCGAATTTCCGTCGGCGGAACGCGCATCGATTTTCCCGGCGTCGTTTTGCTTGCGCGTGAGGAGCTGGGCCTGTTCGAACGGTCCGTTCAATTCAACCGCATCCGGAACGGCGATCCAGGAAGCCTCCACAGAAAGCGGAAGCAAGAGTGAGAGTAACGCAAGAAATAGAGTGCGCGACATCATAGGATTCCTTCAGAAAAGGATTCCCGATTCATTCCTTCAGGATGATTGAATTCGTGGTGGAATGAATGGGTGATTCAGGTGGGCTGTATTCAGGCGGGATGACACCTTCTATGCAGGGGACATATAGGCGCCTCTTGATCTATCTTGACGCATCGACATCCTGCTTTCCAGACTAAAATCGTGTTCGGAATAGTAGTCTCGGAGAAAAAAGAGCGATTTTCCGGTTTTGGAGAGATCTTCCGGTCTCATAACAATAGATATTGATTTGTTATGATGGATCCGATCATAATAGATGCACGTACGATTTCCCGCCGGGAGAACGCCAGTTCTTCCAGATCACCCTACCTGTTGTCCTGACCCACCTGGGACATCGGAGATTTCAACATGTTGAATTTCCTCCCGACTCACGATCAGACCTGCGAAGGTGTTTCGCGGCGTCATTTTCTGCAAATCGGTTCGATTGGCGGACTCGGTTTGACGTTACCGACTCTGCTTGCGGGGAAGAAACTGCAAGCCGGAGCGCCCGCTCCCAGTCAGGATGTGAATTGCATCATGATTTGGACGCGCGGCGGAACCAGCCATCACGATACCTTCGATCCTAAACCGAATGCTCCCGCTTCGGTGCGTGGTGAATTCGGCGTGATCGATACGGCGGTGCCCGGAGTGCAGTTTACGGACATCGTTCCGAACATGGCCAAAAATCTGGACCGCTTCGCCGTGCTGCGAGGCTGGAATCCGCGAAACGGATCTCACGGCATGGCCGATCAATATGTGTTGTCCGGCCACAAATTCAACGCCGCAATTCACTATCCCACTTACGGCTCGGTGATCAGCCATCAAAAGGGATTTCTCTCCGCATTGCCTCCCTACGTCCAACTGGGGACGCAGGTCGATAACCGGTTCGGAGGGGGGATGTCGGGGATTCTGGGACTGGAACACAGCGCTTTTACGATCGATGCCGACCCGAATTCCAAGAGCTTTACCGTCCGGGATATTTCTTTCCCGAAAGGGATTTCCCGAGAGCGTGTGAGTCGTCGTCAGCAGATGCTCGCCAAGGTCGATGAACTGCAACGATCGGTCGATTTACAACCAGTCAAGTACAACGCCCTCGACGAACACTACAAAGCCGCCCTCAACATGATCACCGCGGACGAAACCAAAAAAGCGTTCGAGATTGAGAAGGAAGATACCAAGCTTCGGGATCGCTACGGACGTCATCGGTTCGGTCAAAGTTGTTTGCTGGCTCGTCGTTTGATCGAGTCGGGGGTTCGTTTCGTGACGGTCACCGACGGCGGCTGGGACACTCACCAGAACAACTTCAAATCACTGAAAAGCAGCCGCATTCCCCCTGTCGATCAGGCATTGCCGGAGTTGCTGGCCGACCTGGAAGAACGGGGGCTTCTCGATACGACATTAGTCTGCTGGTTTACCGACTTCGGACGTACTCCCAACATCAATTCCGCCACCGGTCGCGATCACTGGGCCTCTGCCGGGTTCGCCATTATGGCGGGAGCCGGCGTTCCCGGAGGTGCTGTCCTCGGGGCGACGGACGATGAAGGGGGACAAGTGGTGCAGAACGAATACTATTCCGACGACCTGGGAGCAACCATTTATCGGAAGTTGGGCCTGCCCGCCGATCTGACCGTCCACGCTCCCGACGGGCGACCGGTTCGATTGAATGCGGGGCGCATCATTGAAGAATGGTGTTGATCGACACCGACACAAGGAAACAGGACGTTGAATTGAAAACGCCTCGTTGGAGAGATTCCGGCGAGGCGTTTTTGTCTGGCGGAATATCGAAACAGTTCTCTGAGTGTTTGCCTTCGAGGAAATGAGCGTGTTAGGATGGGCTCAGGCGATTGATAGCCTGAATTCCCACCTGAGATTTCCCACCCCCAGTTGACTCTCCCGTAAATGTAATTTGTTTCGGAGGCTACAAGGATGAGACTGTTTTCTCTGTTCACGATTGCTCTTTTCGGCCTTTCGGTCGTCTTTGGGGGGGCAGGTTTTCCCGTCCACGCTCAGGAAACCAACGAAAAACCGGCCGCGGAAACCGAAGCCCCTGAGGCCCCCGAGAATCCGTTCCCCGATCGCCCGAAAGCCCCTTCGCTCGAAGGAGGCGTCGGCTGGCTCAATACGTCAGGGGAGATCGCCATGCCGGACCTGCGCGGCAAAGTCGTGCTGCTCGATTTCTGGACGTACTGCTGCATCAACTGCATGCACGTGTTGCCGGATCTCGAATACCTCGAAAAGAAATACGGAAACGAACTCGTTGTGATCGGCGTTCATTCCGCCAAGTTCGACAACGAGCAGGAAACCGAAAACATTCGCGAAGCGATCGTCCGCTACGAGATCGCGCATCCCGTGATCAATGACGCCAACATGACGGTCTGGCGGAAGTTTGGAGTCCGCGCCTGGCCGACGGTGGTGTTGATCGATCCGGAAGGGAACTACTGCGGTTATCTCTCGGGAGAGGGGAACCGGGAAATTCTCGATCAGGTGATCGGCGATCTGGTCGACTATCACAAATTCAAAGGGACACTCGATCAAACCCCCGTCGATTTTGCTCTCGAAAAGGAAAAACAGAAACCGACCCCTCTCAAATATCCCGGCAAGGTTCTGACCGATCCGGAAAACGATCGACTCTATATCTCCGACAGCAATCACAATCGCATCGTCGTCACCACACTCGTCGGAAAGCTCGTCGAGGTGATCGGTGACGGGCAGATCGGTTTCACGGACGGCAACTACCAGACGGCTCAGTTCGATCATCCGCAAGGCATGGAACTGGTCGACGGAATCCTGTACGTCGCCGACACCGAAAATCACGCCATCCGCACGATCGATCTCAACAAGAAGCAAGTGGCCACACTCGCTGGTCTCGGAGAACAGGCGCGCATTCGCGTCAGCGGAGGCCCGTTGAAGACGACGGCGCTCAACAGTCCCTGGGCGCTTTGTCACGTGGACGGCACGCTCTACATCGCGATGGCGGGGCCGCATCAGATCTGGTCGCACGAGTTGGGAAGCCAACGGATCGGGGTCTTCTCGGGAACCGGTAGCGAAGACATCACCGACGGACCGCACGATGCCTCCGCCTACGCACAAACCTCCGGCATGACGACCGACGGCAAATTTATTTACGTCTGCGACAGTGAAGGATCATCGATCCGTAAAATCGATACCGATCCGGAAGGGAAGGTGACGACGGTCGTCGGAACCCACGATCTGCCGCGCGGACGCTCTCTGTTTGAATTTGGAGATGTGGACGCCGTCGGGGAAGAGGCCCGACTTCAGCATCCGTTGGGGGTGGTTTACCGGGACGGCATGTTGTTTGTTGCGGATACTTATAATCACAAGATCAAACAGGTCGATCTGAAAACTCGTCAGCTTTCGTCCTGGTTGGGAGACGGCAAACGGGGCCAGAGCCGAGAACCGGTTCGTTTTTCGGAACCGTCAGGACTTGCGCTGGCGGGGAAGAAATTATTCATCGCCGATACCAATAATCATCGCATTCTCGTCGCCGATATCGAAACCAAGGCGGTCGAGGAATTGGAACTTGCGGGTCTCGAACCACCCGCTCCGCCTCAACCCAAGACGAGCGGAATCCAGGCGCAGGAAGTATTCGCTGTCGAAGCGCAGTCACTCAAGCCGGGGCCAAAGATCCCGGTCAACGTTCAAATCTCGCTTCCCGAAGGATTCAAATTGAATCCGCTGGTTCCGGTGACGTATCGCGTCAACGTCGAAGGGAAACAGGGTCTCGTTCCCGCCGCGGCTCTCGGTAGTCGGGAGGAAGCGACGGTCACGGAAGAGGGGGTGGTTAAATGCTCGGTCCCCTTGCAATCCGATTCGGGAAAAGCGACGCTTTTGCTGACGCTCAGTTACAACTATTGCCGGGACGGGAAAAGCGGCGTCTGCAAGATCGGCATTACCACCTGGAAGATTCCCGTGACATTGGCTGAGACTGGAGCTTCTGATTTGAAACTCTCTGCCACCGTGAAGTAAGGTCGAGTGGTGACCGGGAATTTGAAATCAATCATTCACTCTGAGAGTCAAAACTGACTCGATCAGGAAATTCTCGTATCATTGCTCAGCTATCGGTCGATTGCTCCCAAGCATCAGAATTTTCGACCGCATTTCACGAAATTGATTCGGGCATCGATTCGGCGTCTTTCTGATCAACTGATGCGTGCGGCGATTCGGACGCTTCGGCGGAAGTCTTAGGTTTTGCCGATGCGTGTCCGTGGGGAGTGTTCATTGCCACCAAAACAACGCCGATCACGGTCAGTGCGATCCCGACCCACAAAAGAGGACTAACCTCCAATGGGCCATGGCTGCGGAGCTTGATAATCGAAACGATCGCTGTCACCGAGACGGCACCACCAAAGACGATTGGCATCACCAGTAATGCGTTACCTCGACTGGTCATCATGGCAGTTGTCAGACAAAGCGCACCAAGAGCACCCAAAGTCCCCGCGAGAAACCCCCATTTGGCTGTATTGAAGTGAGTGATTCCGTCAACTCCTGGAACCGTCGCGGCGAAGTTGAAGCTGTCGCCCCTGACTTTCATCATCACCGAACCTCCCACAACTGAAATCAAGAGGTAGGCGACGCCAATAAACACGTATGGTTTAAAAGGCGTCCATCCATCGGGCGGGGCCAGTGGTTTACCGTCGACTCGTGGAGTTTGGGCATTCCCAATCGTCGGTCCGTAACAACCCCAGAATAATGCGGTGCCAATGGCAAATAGAATTGGAATCAACATTTTACTCATGTAAACCTCGGAGAGGGGGGGTATCTGATCACACGCCTAGTTGGGCTCTTATTCTAGCATCGCGCCCCCCCCGCGTCTAACGATTCGAATATTTTCTGGTGTCTTTTGTCACTGCGGAGATGGTGATGTTGTTCAAGCCAAAACAAACAGCCGCTGCTCACGCCGCAGCGGCCCCTGCCGTCACGGCACCGGCTGAAGATCATCAGGAATCTGGATCCCATTAGAGCATTATTAACGATTCGAGGAATCCGCATCAGCCTGCGGACCTTCTCCCCAGGGTGAGAACGACGTGACTCGTCGCGGGCTGCTGAGGATGAGCGCTTCCGCCGATCCGGTCAGATTGCCCCCTTGCAGATATCGGTTGGGGAGGAGTGGGAATCGCCGTTCGAGTTGGCCGTCGATGGCGTTGAAGACCAGAATCTCGGTCGTCGTCGGCCACCAGACTTGATCCGTCGTCACGAATCCTCGCCCTTGTCCTTGTAGCTCGGCGCGACGAGAAGCAAACTCCCATTCCTGTTGTCCATCCGCGATATGCAGGGCGGTGAGCGTTTTCCCGGACAGGAACACGCGGTCGCGGGCAACACCCAGTACGGTTTGATCCTGCTCTCGAGTCCGGGTCCATAAGGTTTCTCCCGTGTGCATCTCGAGAGCCAGAACCAGTTCGCTGTCCGCCGGAGTCGAGAATAATCGTTGGCCGTCGATGATCGCTCGTGAGGAGAGGGTTGGACGTTTTTGAGCCTGCTCCACTTCGACTTGCCGCGGATAAACCCGGAACCAGACCGGGGCTCCGTCTTTCGCTTTCAGAGCGCAGAGAGAGCCGAGTTCCGTAGAAACGTACAAGCGGCCGTCGTTCAAAGTCAGCTCCAGGCCGCTGGCGAGATTGGCTCCTTCGGGAACGCGGGCACTGTTCGAGCAAATCAGACGATTCCATAAAAACTCACCGGACTCCGCACTTAAACAGACGACATACAACTCCGACGGAGTCGCCCCGCGACGGGCGAGAATCCAAAGGCGATCGTTTCGGACCACAGGCGGGCCCTCAAAACGGAGCAGGCGATCGAATTTGGCCGCTTCCCGAGCCCACTTCAATTGCCCCTGGCGTTCTTCCAGGTCGAGACAAACCAGACGGGAAGGCTGGAGCCGGGTTTCGCCGGGAGTATAGCCGGTGATGGGCCCACCCAGTCTCGCATAAAGCTGACCCCCAGCGATTGTCAAAGACTCTCCCGTTGCCCCGTGGACCGGTCGTTCGGGACGAAAGTCGAACGGGTCGATGCGATTGGGAAAGACGCGGCCTTGAGAACGCCATTGGGCGAGCGTCTTCGGCGTTTCTTCCAGCCAGGCCCCGAGCCCGGAGGTGATGTGGTATCCCATGATCGAGGACCCCGTGTTCCAGAAAACGAACTCGTTCCAGACTTGGGGATAGAAGCGAAGCCCGTCCCGAATCGTGGGATCGTCCGGCTCATCATCGAGCGGCAGAGACCAGTAGTCGCTACCGATGTCGGGAATCAAAGATTTCGGCGGACTGACGTCGACGGGGGACTGCTGCATGGAGAGCAGCAACTCGTTGAGCAGGTCAGTCCACCGATCCTCCCGACCGGCAAGACGTCCTCGCGCTTCCGGGTATCGTTGTCGGTAGACCGACAATTCAAACTCGGCGACCTCCAGTTCTCCGGAGAGAATCCGGCAGACAATCAACTTGGCGAGCACTTCTTCGACGGGAGTTTGCGGGTCGGGGTAACGAATCAATAACGCCCCCGGCTGTTCCGGCGGAACCAGCATCAACCAGAGGGAAGAAGCTGTCGTAAACTCTCCTGCTTGCAGCGCGAGTTCCGCCTTACGGAGGATCGCTTTTTCCGCGGTCTGCGTCAGGAAGGTTTCCCGCAGAATCGTGTCCAGGAAAACCTCATTTTCGGACTCCTCCCACTGTCGCCTTAGTTCTTCGGCGCGTGGTTCAAATCGCTCCCGGTAGCGTTCGATGGCGGCGGCAGGAAGTTGCGTCAGCAGGATCCGCGAATATTCCGCCGCGTTCAAAAAGAGACGTTCGTCGACGCGAACGACATTTTCGTCTCCCGCAATCTGGACCGACTCCAGCAGGTCGATGGCTCGATCCCAATCCTCGACGTCGAGCAAATCATTGATGGAGGCTAAACGACGCGACAGTTCTTCGTCCGCGGAAGGGATCACCGGTTGAGCCGAAGCGGTCGTCACCACGACCCAACTGAGGATCAGAACCGCAATGTTGCCAATGTTTCTCAACATGAGGGGTTCACCGTGTGTATTTCAAAATCAGACGGGGGATGTCGCCGAAGGCGTGCAGATATTCAATCCGCTTGCGAAAAGGGCCCAAACCGAGCACGGGTGAATACCCGTGGTGATGGTCGGCGATCGTGAGGGCGAGTTCCAGATCGTCCTGCGTCACGCAATCGTGTTCCTGACCGACGGCAATCCAGCGCGCCAACCAGAGCGTGACCGGCACCATCATCGCCAGCGAATAGAAACCGGTCGTCAGCGGATAGCCGTAATAGGCGGCTCCGCAAAAGTGCATCCCCTGAATTTTCATGCGCAGATAACGTCGAAACAGTTCCTCGAAACCGTCCGGCAAACCGCGATCGAACGCTTCGATGTCGGCGAAACGGACGCGCGGCAGCAGCTCGTAAAGCTCGGGAGTCGTCCCGGCTCCCCAGGCAAATTTCATCGTCGCCCGAAACGACAGCAAACGGGACTTCATCGGGGAGTCGAGCTCCTGTTGCGTCTCTTTGCGACCGTAGACCGAAATCATCAGTCGAAACATCACCCGGCCCAATCGCGAAACGCGCGGCGGCTCGTCGGAGAGTTCGTCCACCTCCATCTCCGCAGCGGCGACGATCAGTTCCAGCAGATCGGTCAGTCGCGCCCCTTTGATTTTATCGAAATGGGATTGCGCGAGCAGATCCACCCACGACACCGCCCGTAACAGTTGCAGCGTGAAAGGGATGTCGTCCGCTTCGAATGAGGCATCCAAAGCATTGACGATTCGCAGGATATCGGGCCAGTCGAGCGAGGTCTCTTTGGGTTTGACGTTCGGGGGGAGCGTCTGCTTGTAATTGTCGGGGACGACGCCCTTGGCGTACTTCTTGAGATCCTTCAGTTGGTCGGAGACTGGGGCTCCCTTGTTGGCGACCACCGACGGGCAACTGTATCGCAAGCCGACCGTAATCTTGCTCCCCATCGGATGAAATGCATACGGATAGAGGCGGCAGGCGAGCGGTTTGGCGTCTTCGCCGAACTTGGCGTGAATCCGGCACAGGCCGTCTGCTTGAAGAAAGACACACGCGCCGTCCGGCTGATGTCCCAGACGCCAGGGGCGTGTTTTCGAGTCGGGGTTTTTCTCGACGAGATTCACATCTGCGGGGATGCCGTCTTTCGCGGTCCAGCCCTGTTTGTCGATCCGCTTTTTTTCCTCGGTGGTGATGGCAATCAGGTGCTGCCGGCAACAACCACCGCAATTGTGGCAGGACCAGTTCTGGATCGTGGGGAGTTGGAGATCAATCTTGGGCATGGATTTATTGTAGAGGCTGATGCTCTCCGCCGCGAATGACGAAGCTCGGAATTTCGATCATCAACCCCCGATGTACCGCGAATAGAGAGAGCGGGCTTCCGCCAGATCGTCCGTCCCCTGAATGATCGCCCGGCCATCCTTGAAAATTGTGAACTCGTGATCCGATTCGGTCGGCGAGAATTTGAGCAGATAGGGGTTTTGCGTGACCGATCCCGAGGTCGACAGTTTGGAATGCAGATCATCGAGGGAGAGGGAACGTTTCTGTTCCGGGATCACCTGGACCGCGTTACGGCCGCACAACACCGTACTCTGCGAGCCGCGACCGCCCCGCAACCAGTCCCGTTTCCCGTGCATGCAGGCGGGGCAGTCGGATTGATCCCGCAACGATCCGAGTTTCATCTCCCGCCAGCTTCCCTCCCAGACATCGATCACCGTCATCACCGGCGGGACGAGTTCTTTCTGTTCGCTGAGTATCTTCAACGCCAACACGGTTTCATAAGAAGCGATGATATTGACGGCAGGGCCGAGAACACCGGCGGTATCACACGTTTCAGTCGATCCCGGTTCGGGAACGTCATTCATCAGACATCGCAAACAGGCGGTCTCGCCGGGGAAAATCGGCATCACCTGCCCGTGACTTCCGATGCAGCCGGTATAAATCCAGGGGATCCCCAGTTCGAGGGAAACATCGTTGATCAGAAACCGGACCTCGAAATTGTCGGTTCCGTCCAGAATCAGATCGCAATCTTGCGCGAGCGATTCGATATTGCCTGCGTCGATGTCGGCGACGATCGGCCCGATGGTGATGGAACTGTTGATGCGGGACAGTTTTTCCGCCGCGGCGACTGCTTTCGGAAGACGCTCCTCAACATCCCGTTCGTCGTACAGCACCTGACGCTGCAGATTGGAAAGTTCGACAAAGTCGCGGTCCACGACAACGAGATGCCCCACACCGGCTCGCGTGAGCTGATCGGCAATCACAGTCCCCAGCGCACCGCAGCCGCACAACAACACCTTCTTTTCAGACAGCAGGCGTTGTCGCTCTTCCCCCATTCCCCGAAAGAGCACCTGTTTGGAATAGCGTTCGAAGGATGAGTTCATGAGTGAAACAGAGCGGAATGGGGGCGATGAATGTTGGGGTTTCAGTATAGACATTTCTGACTTTTCAGACAGCCAGCCGACTCTGAGAAATTTCTGCGAACTCCCGTTTTTCCTTTGGAGGATGGCGATACCAGAGTCAGAATCGCTCCCCCTCTTCCGCATCACGGCGCAACACGGTTTTTGCGGGTGAGGAATCTGCAACTCACCTGAACCACTCGATTTTCGGAACGGCCGGGTGAGAGAAGATGAGGTGTCGCGCAACATTGTCCGTTAGGTAGAGAGTTTACTCTCGATCACTGTGTGAGGAACGCCATGTCGATGATTAACCAGGAAGGAGGCAAGGTGGTCTTGCCTCGCCAGGATCCGAATGAGTTCTGGAGCCTGATCGAAAAACATTACATCGAGGGAGACGAGACGCGCTGGCGAAATCTGGCCGCCTGGGTGTTACGCGAACAGGCCGGTTGGCCGTACGAGCGCATCGGTCAGGCGCTCGGTCACGATCGCGGCCACGTCTACCGAATAGTCGGACAGGTTCAGGACGAGATGCGGAAAACGTTTCGTCAGCCTGCCGACTGGCCTGTTCAGTCTCCCGACAAGGAGGAACGACCGTGAGTGAAAGAGTCTGTCAGCTTCCCCTGGAAACGATTCACGTCGATCGCTTGCAGCCGGCACCCTACAACCCTCGGGTGGAACTCAAACCGGGAATGGAAGGTTATACCCGGTTAAAGCGTTCGCTGGAGGAATTCGATCTGGTCCAGCCGATCGTCTGGAATCGCCGCACCGGTCACGTCATCTCCGGCCATCAACGATTAGAGATCCTCAAAGAGCAGGGGGTGAGCGAACTCGATGTGGTGGTTCTCGATCTTCCTTTGGAACGGGAGCAGGCGCTCAACGTGACTCTGAATAACCCGCACGTTGGGGGAGAGTGGGATCTGGAGAAACTGTCCGAATTGATGATCGACCTATCGGATCTGGAAGAGATCGATATGTCGCTGACCGGATTCGACGACCAGCAGTTGAAGCACTTCACGCTCGCCCCGGATGAGAACTTTACACCGGCGTTGTCAACAGGAGACGACGTCCCCGCCTATCGGGTGTCGTTTGAAGTTCCCGCTGAAGAGTGGGAACCCTTTCGCCCGACGCTCGATCAGTTTCTCGCCGCCCACAATCTGCAACCCCACATCCGACCGCCGAGAAAGTGAGTTCAATGTTGCCCCCTTTTCTAATTGCCAGTTTCTAATTTCTACTATCGCAAAGGATTGCAGATGCAAATCTCCGTCGCTTACGACTTTCGTCCCAAAACACACACGACGCACACCGCGATGGTGAGAAGTCATTTCGGCATCGACTTTGAAACCGGCCGGAATGTCATCGCGGAAAATCTGGAACTTCCGATCGAACCCGGCGATCTCGTCTGCTTCACCGGATCGTCCGGTGCGGGAAAATCATCGTTGTTGCGAGCCGTGGCCGGTCAATTGTCGAACGTCATCAATATCGACGATCTCGAATGGAGGGATGTTCCGCTGATCGACGCCCTCGACTGTCCGTTCGACGAGGCGCTGCACTGGTTATCGCTCTGCGGCCTCAGCGAAGCGCAACTGATGTTGAGAACGCCCGCCGAACTGAGCGAAGGGCAACGCTATCGGTTTCGTCTGGCGCTGGGACTGTCTCGACGCCCCGACTGGTTGCTCGCCGACGAATTCACGGCCACGCTCGACCGAGTCCTCGCGCGGGTCATTTCGTGCAATATCCGCAAGCTGGGGAATCGGGAGAATCTCGGATTTCTCCTGGCGACCACGCACGAAGACATTCTCGATGAACTTCAGCCCGATCTACACGTGCAGTGCGACCTCGCCGGCGAGATCACATTTTCGAGAAACGACCGCCAAAAAAAAGTCGCCGCCTGCTCGACGAATTCGAGCTCACCTCCGGATCGAAACGCGACTGGCCGTACTTCGCTCGGTGGCATTACCGCAGTCACGACGTGGAGTTCGTCCGCTTCGTGACGCTTTTGTGGCACGATCGACGACCGATCGGAATTTGCGTTTTCAGTTCGAGTCCGCAATCGCTTTCGCAACGGAATCGTTTCTTCGGTCTTCAGGGAAAATCGGATCGACTCACCATGAAAGCTCTCGACCGACAATTGCTCATGCTCTCCCGCGTCGTGCTGCATCCCGCCTATCGCGGAGCGGGGATCGCCTCTCGGTTCGTCCGGCGGAGTTGTCAGCTCGCGCCGCGCCCCTGGATTGAAACGCAGGCCCAGATGGGCTGGATCAACCCATTCTTCGAGAAGGCGGGATTCACTCGCGTCGGTCACGCCCCATTGAAAGATCGGTCGCGAAAAACACATTTGAAAGTTTATGGAAAAGGACGTCACACTCATGGCCAGGAAACGCCCCTCTCAAATGAAATCGACAGAAAAAGCCGCTTCGCCCAACCCGTCTACTACATCCTCGACAACCGGGAAGCGTACCGACAAAGCCGCCGAGGTGAATGAGCAGACCGTCACCTCGGAGGACGACCGACCGACGTCGCAGATGTTATCGGAACAACAGCGGGAACTGTTTCTCGAATTGCTCGCCAAAGGAGCCCCGCCGCGGATGGCGTGTCAGAAGCTGTTTCTGTCGATGCACGATGTCGCGGAGACTCTGAATCACGACGACGACTTCCGCCAACGCTGGCAGGAGATCGATCAGTCGCTGAGCCAGAACGTCGTGTCGGCTCTCTATCAATCCGCTATGAACGGCAGCGTCACCGCGCAAACCTTCTGGCTGAAACATCATCCGCCGCCCGGCTGGTGCGGCAATCCCTCACCACTGAAAACCGACGAAGACCAGAAAAGCTTTGAGGCGCTGACCGATGACGAACTCGTGGAACTGGCGGGAACGCTCGGAATGGATCCGCCGCCTGAACTTGCAGCAGGAACTGAAACGCCGGTCGATGAAGAAGAACCCGGCGATCTTCCGACAGATGCTCCGAATCGAAAATGATCGGAAGGAGTTGCAACCGCTGCATGAACTGTTGGAAGATTGGCAACAGGCCGACTTCGCGGCCCTCGATCCCGGCTGGCTAAATCTCACTGGACAGAAGATTGAAATGTCACGTGTGGCTGGGGACGACCAAAGGGAGCCCCCAGAGATGACATTGACTGGGGGCGTCGCTGCACTCCGTCCACCAGCCACCCCGAATAATGAAACTCAGACATTCTATCAACGCGCCTGGGTCGAACGACCGCGCGGACATTCCAAGACCTCCGACATGGCGTTGCAACTCGGTTGGATATTGCTGTATGGAAGACCGGGGCTTGTGGGACTGGCGGCCGCCGCTGACGCCGATCAGGCCTCCTTGATTCGGGATGCCCTGCAAAGACTGGCCAACTGGAACGAAGAACAATTCGCCCCGCTCGACTTTCTGAAAGAGACAGTCCGCAATCGTGAGACCGGCAGTCAATTGAAAATCATCACGTCGGATGTCGGTTCCTCGTACGGCGTACTGCCCGACTTCATCATCTGCGACGAACTATGTCACTGGGCGAAACCCGATTTGTGGTACTCATTGCTTTCGTCCGCCGCAAAGAAAGCGGATTGCCTGTTGGCGGTGCTGACGAATGCCGGCGTCGGTCGAGGCTGGCAGTGGGAAGCGCGCGAACTGGCTCAAACCAGCGACCTCTGGTATTTCTCGTCGCTCGATGGGCCGCAGGCTCCCTGGATTCGCGAGGATTGGCTCGACGAGCAGCGACAAATGTTGCCCGATCCGGTCTTTCGTCGGTTGTGGCTGAATCAGTGGCAACATTCGGACGGCGAATTTTTGACGCTCGCCGAAGTGGAAGCCTGCCGCGATGAAGCACTGTCTCCTCAACAGAGCGGACAACCGCATCTCTCCTACATCGCCGCCATCGACTACGCCGAGAAACACGACCTCACCGTCGGCATCTTGATTCACTGGGAAAACGGAAAGCTGTTTGTGGACCGCATGGACGTGCAACGCCCGACCGCAGACCGACCGACCCAGGTGCAGTGGGTCGACGACTGGATGGCCAATATCGCCGGGAACTTTCATCGCGTGACGTTCATTCTCGACGAATACCAGATGGTCGGCACGATTCAGAAATACGAATCCGAGTACGATGTGCGTCGTTTCAATTTTGCCGGAGGGCAGGGGAATCACGCCCTCGCCATCGCGTTACGCCGCGTGATTCTGCAACGTCAAATTGTCTGGTATCCAAGCTGCGGACAGATCGAGAACGCCACTTCGCGCGACGATCTGGAGACCGAAATGGCATCGCTGTTACTCAAACAAAGCCCTTCGGGACGCTGCCGCATCGACCATCATCAGGACGGCGTCCATCACGACGACCGTTCGTTTGCCCTGGGAGCGGCGGTGCTGCATGCCCTCGAAGGCAACGCGGAAGGAGAATGGATCAATATCGATCACACCGCGGGCTTGTGGTGAGTTTTATAACACTCATACGAAACATGGCATTCACTCAAACATCTTGAGATAGTTCTTTCGAAACTAGATATATACATGTGAATAGAGATCCGGGAACGACTCAGCGTCGATCACGATTGACCAGTTGACCGCTGAAACCGCTGAACGAGTTCCCTGTTTCAGAAAATGTCCACAGAGCCAGAAAATCAAAAAGCCCAAGTCTAGATCCCACTGAGATGTCAGCCAGCCATCGATGAAAATTGAAATAATGCTGAAGATCGCAGCAGCGTACATCAGATAAGCCGCGTATTGGCGATTCCGCTCATCGACCCCGACGGAGTGTTCTTCGTTCTCGATCTCTTTCGAGATAGGATCGGCAACGGACATGTCGTCAATGACCTGAGGTTAAGGGGAAGTGAAATCTTGTTTACCTCAAGATAGGTAGTCTCTGCCAATCTTTCAAGAAACTTCTCGCCTGATTCCATCAACATCTGGTCTTGCAGGAATGTTCGTACCAGAGTTAGCGTTCGGGGTTATTCGATTTTGGGTTTTGGATTCTCGATTTGGGATTCCGGCGATCCACACATCGCGATCTTTGGAAATTTGAATATTCGTATTTAGTGCTTTGTGTTTTGTTCTTTGTGGTCGGAACTCAAAAATCCAAGTACCAAAAACAAAGCACCAAACCCAAACAGCGTGCAAAAACAAATTCCACGCGATCGAGCAAAGATGAGCTTCCAAAATGAGCAAAACTGACGGGTTTCATCCAAAGATCTCAAAGATGCCAATGATGGGATCTTGCCCAAGGCCCATCTTTGGTAACCCTCGGAAGTTTTCAACAAAACAGCGGAAACTTTTCCGAACGCGGAAATCACAAATTTGCGTTGTTCAAAACCTGTCGAAGGCGACTGGTCGCGAAGCTCGGTTCCAAAGAGCCGCAGATCGAGCCGCAGACCGGCTCTGTATTTAATGAAACTTGTGAAGCTCGCCTGCTGCTCACTCCACCGAGGAGAGATCAGAGCTGCAGCTTTTTGACCATCCGGACCTCGTTGCCGACGGAGTTGTACTCGACCTCGTCCATGAAAGTTCTCATCAGCAGCACTCCCCTTCCATGCGGTCGATCGATAAAACCGTCCTCGGTAGGATCGGGAAGCTTTGAAACGTCGAAGCCCGGTCCCTGATCTTGCATCGAGACCGAAAGGAATTCTTCGGTGAGTTGAATGAGGATGTTGATGCGCCGGTCACAGTAAGGCTCGACTTTCAGTCGTTCTGCCACGAGTTCGCAAAATCGCTCGGATTCCTCTTCCCTCAAGTGCGAACTGACTTCAAGGTTGCCATGATAATAGGCGTTAGTGAGCGCTTCTTCAAAAGCCGTGGTGAGTTGAAAGCTGGCTACCTCGGAAAATGCGTCGATACGGTTCACAAAATCGAAGAATTCGTGAGTCACACCCTGGATGAGTTTGAGGTCATTGCCGATTTGGTACTCCAGTGACCGTATGTGTTTCAGCAGGTGCGAGCGTTCCGCTGTTTGTTGATTCTGAAAGAGTAAACGATCGACAGTATCCGCAAGTTCTCGCGCCAGTTCGGATTTGGGAACGTAACTGGCGGCTCCCTCTTGCAGGCATTGCATGGCCGCCTTTTCACTCCCCTTGCCCGTCATCACCACCACGGGGATATGAGGGGCTCCTGAGTGAACCGACTGTATCAATTCCAGACCGGACATTTCCCCCATCTGCAAGTCGGTGACGATGACTTCTGGGGACTGGTTCCCGACGATCTCCAGGGCTTCCGGTCCGGATCGAGCGGAGAGTACTTCCCATTCAGGGTTTTTGGCCAACAGCATCGTCGCCCGAGTCAGATCGGATCGACTATCGTCGACTACTAAAATTTTATACTTTTTCAAAGTCTCTGTATCACTCATACGCCGCGTTTCCCCTTGTTCTAAACACGTTTCGAAAGCGAGTCACTGAGTCTGGTTTTCGTCTCTGCCGGAATTTCCATGCATGTTAGTATTGACTGTCGGTCGTTTCATTCGTTCACACAATTCATTCCCTCGATCGTTCAACGATGGCTCAGGAGATAATGTTCAATCTCAACAGCCACCGCCTCAGTTTCACTTTGCAAGTCGCTCAATCGGTCTTGAATTTTTTCAAACTTTGCCTGCTCCGCGTGTTCCTCACAGATGGACGCCAGCTCGTTGAGAGTGGCTGCTCCTAAGGTCCGTCCAATCGAGCGGATGGTGTGGCAGAAGCGTTTGGCCTCTTGAGCATTGGACGTGTTGAGACTTGCTTTCAGCCCCACAATCAGTTCGGTCAGTTCGTTTTTGGATTCTTGAATAACTGCTTGAAGAATTTCCTCGTCGTTCCCCGAGTTCTCCCGTGCCGTTGCCCAATCAATCCTCAAAGCCGGCGGTTGCGGGTCGTCCACTTTTTGTGCCTCTGCGAGAAGGATTTCTGAAAGATATTGTGTCAATACCTGTAGAAGTTCTTTTTGTCGAATGGGTTTGGACAGGTAGTCATCCATACCGGATTGTAAACATTTTTCGCGATCTCTCTGCATGGCGTGGGCGGTCATCGCAATAATGGGAATATGCTCTCCGGTTGATTGTTCGATTTCCCGAATGCGACGTGTCGCCTCCCAGCCATCCATGACCGGCATCTGAATATCCATAAAGATCAGATCGAACGTTTTTGCTTGAGATTGTTCAATCGCCTCTTTGCCGTTATTGACGATGGTGACCTGATGGTTCCATTTCTCCAGCAGCGCGCGGATCAGTTTCTGATTGGCAAGACCATCTTCGGCCAGCAGGATTGAGAGCGAAGGAATTGACGGAGCTTCCGCTGGGGACGAATTCGTCGAGAGTGTTGGGGGTGGAACTGGTCCGGTTGCTGTATCAATAATTCGTCGAAACAATTCCGAATGTTTGACAGGTTTGATGAGATGCGCTTGAACTCCAAGTTCCTGACAACGTTCCAGGTCGTTTGGGTGAGTTCCAGATGTCATTAAGATCACTTTGAGTTCCCGATAGCGCTCCTTTTCTCGGAGACGCTCGACGAGCTGGAATCCATCGACGCTCGGCATGTGCACATCACTCAGCACAACCAATTTGGAGAGTCGTTGCGGAGAAATCTCCGACAGTTTCTCGATTGCCTGATTGGCTGAATCGGCAACATGAGATTCAATATTCCAAGCTGCGAACAGATCACCAAGAATTCGACGATTGGTTTGATTATCATCCACGATCAGAACAATCAAGTCGTCTGGAATGCTCGGTGTGGTTTCGAGAGATTCGCTCGCTTTTTCAAGGCACACGGTGAAGTGAAAGATACTGCCCCCCTCGGGACGATTTTCAGCCCAGATTTTACCTTGCATGGCCTCCACGATTTTCTGAGAAATCGTCAATCCTAAACCGGTTCCTCCATATTCGCGTGTGGTTGAACTGTCCTCCTGCTCAAATCGCTCAAAAATGTGATCGAGTTTCTCGGGACTGATTCCGATCCCCGTATCCATGATCGAAAATTGGATGAGGAAAGAGTCCTCATCGGAATCAACGATTTTGGCACGAACCTCGACTTCACCTTCATTCGTAAATTTGATCGCATTACCGACCAGATTGAAAAGAATCTGGCGCAAGCGGGTTCGGTCACCACGCAGCATAGGGGGAATATCAGTAGCGACCGACCAGACAAGTTCCAGTCCTTTTCTGCTCGCGCGTTGTGACAGTGTTCGGAGCGTCGTACCGATTTTCTCACGAACATCAAGATCGACCGGGGAGAGTTCCAGGTGACCCGCTTCAATTTTCGAGAAGTCGAGAATTTCGTTGATCAGATTCAGGAGTCCTTCAGCGGCAACAAGCGTCGTCGAGATATAATCTCGCTGGTTCTCCTGGAGTTCAGTCTCGAGCACCAATTCCGACATACCGATGATGGCGTTCATCGGAGTACGGATTTCGTGACTGATGTTCGCCAGAAAATCCCCTTTGGCCCGGTTAGCCGCTTCCGCTTGCTCCTTGGCTTCCCGCAACGATTGTTCGGCTTCCTTGATCGCGGTCACGTCACGGGCTGAAGCGAAGATGATGCCACCGGGCTGTTGATTACTTGCCCAACTCAACCATCGCCAACCTCCGTCTTTACAACGATATCGATTCTCAAATTGTGTCATCACTTTTCCGGGGGGGAGATTCGATACTTCCTCATAAGTCGCCTGGCGGTCATCGGGATGGACGAAATCCAGAAATGGACGAGACAAAAGTTCCAGTTTCGTCCAGCCGAGGATACGACTGAAGGCAGAATTGACTCGCAGGAAGTATCCTTCCGCATTCGCGATACACAACATGTCCTGACAGACTTCGAAGAATTGATCACGTTCCTGCTCGGCGGCTACGCGTTGCGTGAGATCCTGAGCCGTCCCCAGATATCCAGTGATCTCATCTGATTCATTCCGAATCGCGGAGACGACCAGTTGTACCGGAAAACGATGGCCATCCTTGCGAATGTAGGTCCATTCTTGAGATTCAGAGAATTGAGTGCGTGCCTTGGCAACAAACACTTCAAAGCCCGGTTCAACAGATCGATTTAATTCACGTGAGAGTTCTCCTGCGCGAGCGATCACTTCATTTTCATCATGCCAGATCGCCGGTGTCTGCTGTCCGACCACCTCGCTTGCTTTCCATCCCAACAGTTTTTCCGCGGCCGGGTTAAATATCTCAATCGTACCGGTTGTATCGGTGGCGATGATCATCGTCCCGGCAGCATTCAGTACCGATCTGAGATAGTCGGTAGCCGGCTTGGCTGTTAGATGGTTGGAATTCAAAATTTCTACTCGTACGCAAGAGGAGATCGGTTACATGAGAAAGTATGGGAAAGGATCCACAGAAAGGATGCCATTGACTCAACTCGCATCGTGGAATCAGTTTCCGAGCGAGTTTGATCGAATGATTCTCTGATGGGTTTGTGAGAATTATGTATGCGGCACTTAGATGGCCAAACTCTGAGGAGAAAGAGTCCTATTGTCAGAAACTAATGCGGATTTGAGAGATTGCTTCGAAAAAATGGTGATTCCACACAATTATCAATAGGAAGTTCGTACAGCATGCCGTAAAGCCGGCGGTCTCTCACTCGGACTCGATGAACTCAACACTGAGTTATAGACACCAGTTCCAGAAAAAAAAGGACTCACGGCCAATCGCCGTAAGTCCTTTGATAGCAAAGTACCGGAGGTGGGACTCGAACCCACACGAGTGTTATCTCACTGGATTTTGAATCTAAATTCTTGATATTTCAGTGACATTTCAATTCGACTGTAAACACCTATCTTGCAATGAGTTGCTTCAAGTTTATATTGCACGAATGTTGGAATGAGATTTCATCAAAATTGCCATTTTTGTCCGCGATTTGTCCGCTCCACCTCTCATCCGATAAAAGGCTTGGATTACTGAACAGATGAAACGACAATTAGCCCAGTAACGTCTTGGTCTCGTCTTCAGCACTTTACCCAATCGATCTGCAAAGTCCCAATGCCGACTTACTGGAAATACACTTCGACGGATCAGGAAGAAGTCGGTCCTGTCGGATTTTTTGAGCTTGTGAAACAAGTTCAGGCGGGTGTCGTT
Source organism: Planctomycetaceae bacterium (assembly GCA_014762625.1). GTDB lineage: Bacteria > Planctomycetota > Planctomycetia > Planctomycetales > Planctomycetaceae > JABURQ01. The sequence continues at coordinate 21,306 of JABURQ010000059.1, forward strand.
GATCGTGATTCGAAAGTTTATTCATTTGGTCAAAAAAAATGGATATATGCTTCTGACGTCCTCGGCCTTTTTTACATGGCAAAGCGTGGTGAACTACGAGGAATGTTCGACGATCTCAAGGAAGATGCTGTCGCGATCGGGTTTACGGAAGGCGAACTGGGAGACCTGCTGGAGCAAGCCGAAGTAGCTGGTGAAGAGTTGGATGAGCCGTCCTGGCAGAAACGATTGCGTGAAGTCGCTCGCGAGCGAGGCTTCATCGCAGCAGAGAAACGACAACAGGAGCGCGAAGAACGCTACGCTCGCAAACTGGAGAAAGGCATCTCACAAGCGGCGGAAGATGCCATCCTGCGCGAAGATCACAAAGAGCAGTTACGCGAACATCGACAGCGCTGGCGGCAACGTATCGGTCAGCTGTTATCCGACGAGACGGTCGGGACGGCCTTCGCCTGGTTTGCGGCTTTTGCGGCAGCCAATCTTGTGGCGTTTGGCATTTTGAACTGGACGGCCACAGAACTTCAGCGATTCCCGGACCGCCGAGGTGTTGCTGCGAGCCTGCAAGTCTTTCCCATTTGGGGAGAATGCTCGCAGCCTGAGTACTATCTGTTATTGATACCGACGATGATTGTTTCGGCGATCATTGCGTTCAATATGGCAAGATTGGCAGCCTCGTTGACAGATTGATTCAGCAGATTTGACCTAGGTTATTCTGCCAGCAACTCTCTAGGACGCCCACCTGGTATGTGGTAAATCCAGATGGAGTAACCAGCCCAGGGCCAGCGCGCACCTTTAGGGGAAATGCGTAACACAGGAAGCATTGCGCCATCCGATTGAACTTGTCATCCTTGTGGGAAGCGGTCTTTTTTCCACTTCATCATGAGGAGCACCAGGATGGACCTCGGCAAATTTCAATTGGATGTGGCAGACTTGGCGGACGCCTTCGAAACGATCGACGATCCGCGTTCGGAAATGAATCGACGGCATCCGCTCATCAGCGTTTTGACGATCGCCGTCATGGCGGTCCTCTCGGGAGCAGGTGGCCCGACCGCCATTGCCGACTGGGCGAACATGAAATCCGAGTGGCTGACGAAGCTGTTAACACTGCCGCACGGCATCCCCCAGAAAGATGTCTTCCGCCGCGTGCTGATGTCGATCAACCCGGCGGTGTTCCAGGCCTGTTTTGCTCAGTGGGTCCATCAACTCACGGCCGCGCACAAGTCGGCGGACGAAAACAAACCCGTCCTGAGCATCGACGGCAAGACGTTGCGCAGAAGCCACGACCGAGCGAAGGGATTGGGCGCGCTGCACTCGGTCAGCGTGTGGGCCGGCGATTATGGTTTGACGTTGGCACAGGTCGCATGCGCTGAGAAATCGAACGAAATCACAGCCATTCCCGAGGTTATGAAGCTCGTTGACATCAAGGGAGCGATCGTCACGATCGACGCGATGGGGACGCAGAAGGCAATCGCCAAACAGATCGTCGACGGTCAGGGAGACTACGTGTTGGCGCTCAAAGGGAACCAGGAAAAGCTTCACCAAGCGGTGGCCAAGTATGTCGACGCCCGACTGGAGAACGACTTTCAGGGCATCGGTGCGTGTCGTCACGAAACGCACGAGACGGGACACGGTCGCCAGGAGCATCGGTTGTATGTGCAATTTCCAGTGCCGGAAGAACTGGCGGGGCAGGACGATGGGCGGGGCTTGAAGACAATCGGCGTGGCGATGCTGACCACTGTCCGCAACGGAACAGAGACTTCGGACGTCCGTTACTTCATCAGCAGTTTAGCGATGGGCGTGAAGCAATTCGCACGGGCCGTGCGAGGGCACTGGAGCATCGAGAACGGCTGCCACTGGATTCTGGATATGGTGTATCGGGAGGATGAATCGCGGATTCGTCAGGAGCGGTTGCGTGAGATTTTCGCGTGGATGAACCGGTTCACGCTGTCACTGCTGAAACAGCACCCGGCGAAGAAAAGCATCGCGATGAAACGTCGAAGTTGCGCCTGGAACGACGAGTTCCTGCTGCAAGTCCTGACGGGTAAAGGAACTTAGTACGCGCTGGCCCTGCACTTTAACCGTGGATACAATCATTGACGTTCATCATGTTCTAGCATCCGAACAAGACGACTGGTCGGACATCTCTCAGGAATATGGAATGACCAAGCTCTCAAACAGTGCGCGACAAGAAGTTCAACAGGCATGTCGCTCAGCGAGTGCCTACATCGAAGATAAGAGCGAGGCCGACAGTCTGCACAAGATGTTTCAAGATCGTTATCAAAGAGAACAAGCACTCTCTGTCGCAGATATTCTGCAGGATCTTGATGTACTCATACGGTGTGCTCATGGCGGCTTGCCGGAGAATACTCCTGCCAACTCATCGTCGCAGAATCATTCGAGTCGAAGTGATTTTGCGTGAGGCCCACTTCGTCGCGAGAGCCTCCGGCTTTTTTCACCCATCATGCCGCTATCCGGGAAATCGCGTCGTTGAGTGTAAGGTTTCTTGATGCGAGACGTACCTTGCGTGGACGACTGTTTTTTTCTCGGTCGTCATCCGCCTACGACTGGCCGAATCTCGAACTTCAACGAACCCGTATCCACAATCAACCGGGAGTCAGACATGCCATCAGGTCGCGCTCAACCGTCTCCACCTCAACAGGGAGATGCTGAGCTGTATGCTGTGTCAATTCACATCCCTCCCGAGCACTTCAGATCCGAAGATTCTGAAAGGGACATCAAAACAGAACAGAATGCGACGGGGCGCGCTCAAAGCAAAAAACAGCAACAGATCCAGACCACTCAACTGGTCGGCGGTCAGATTGCGAGTGCTGACTCGAAACTCCACTACGCAACCACCGAGACGCAGTCTGAGATGCCTACGGAGCAGTTCCTCTCAAGCGTCGCCAACCCCCATCCGGTGAATGTGAATGATTCTCCGACGACCCCAAAGAATAAGAAAGCTTTGCAACAACAAAAGAAAGAACTTCAAGAACTCAATGGAAATTTGAAAGATGCGTTTAATGCCCTAAAAAAAAACCCACGATTTCAATGTCCTGCGGGGAAGAAGTTCATCGAGTCAGTTAAATATGTTCGTGACCGCGCGGGAGTATTCTACAGAAAGGATTTCCAGAAGCATCACCTCTTCGTGAGTAATATGCTGAAACTTATTCAGAATGACAACTTCGGTATTACTTTTGAGTTAAAGCCTCAACTCGAAGAAGTCATGAAGAACCGGCTTCGGCAGGGACGGGCCCTCAGTAAAGAGCCGAGCCAAACAAGGACTGAGCTGGAAACGACGATTGGGCACCTTGGGGAACAATTGGCATCGGCCAGAGAGAGACGGGACAATGCCCTGCGGGACATGACACAACATCTAACACCGGAGAAACTGTCGAGTGCGAAGAAAAAGTTGAACAGGAAGCTCTCTTCATCTTGGAATCGTCGGAATGAGATTGCAAAGGAATTGGGAGTAGAAGACTCAATCCATCCCTCGTCTGGGAAGACATCAGGAGCATTGAATACTGCACCCGAGTTCGATGCCATCTACAAAGACCCTCGGGATATGTCTTTAAGAAAACGCAACAAAAGCAAATATCAAAAACAATGCAATTTGCATGCTGTGCAACAAAGAATCATCAGCCTTAACGAGGAAATAAACGCGATCCAAAACATGGAAGCAGAGATCAGCGCGCCTGGGAGTCAATATCGAGTGGCCGAAAGTCATCTCAAATCGGCGGAGAGAGAGGTTCAATCGATCGAAGATAAACTGGATCAGGCAAAGAGTGAATTGGAAGTTCAAGAGTTCCTTTCAAATGTAGTCGCCGATATCGATGAGATCCGAATAGAAACGAAGCATGTTAAACGTAACAATAAACAGTCGCAACCTGACGTGGAGAAAGCCAATATTTTGTGTGAGGAGCTTTACAAGTTGATAGATGATAAGACTGGGGACTGGAATAAAGAATCTGTCGATTATGAAAGCGTCTCCAAGCTTTCGGAGACTTCGCAACAAAAACTGAGAAGTATTCGCGATCAGGCGGAAGACCTTTACCTAACAAGTAAGAAAGAAGTAGAGAAGAAGAAAGCAGACTTGACGATATTCTCTCTAATCGATCCAGGTGAGGATGACAAGGAGTTTTTGAGGAAGTCCAAGAAACTATTTGAAGTGGCATTTACTAAGGAAACCTTTCCGTTGAGCAAAGATGAAAACCTATTGAGTGACCTCACCAGTCGTTGAGCTTCCGGACGCCCTGGGAAGTTCACACGACGGGCATTGCTTGACCCGGCGATCCACTTAAGGAATCGCGCCCGCTGGTCCGAAACACGGGGTCCACTTCTCTCCTCGCTCTGGATGCAGGAAGGTGATATTGAAGAGAGGTCAGGAGTCGATCGCTCTCCCCAACGTCCGGACCGGAATCAAGCGAACGAAAGGTACCGACAAGCTGAAAATGAAGTCAAAACGATCGAGAAAGAACTCCAACTAATTCAGGAAGAGTATGAGCGGGAAAAGGCTGGTTATGAACTTGAAAAGTTTTTCTCGAAAGTAGTCAGAGATATCGATCGGCCTTATAAGAATTGGAACACCGAGAAACAAGGAAAGCCTCCACTAAGTTTCAATAACAGAGTCCTAGTAATGCATGATATAATTTTCCGACTGACGGACACGGCTGAAAATTGGGATCAAAAATCCCCTTATCACGAGAGAGTGACCCGTTTATCCGAGACGGCACAAAAGGAACTCAAAAAAATAGTCAGTGAGGCGGATGACGATGAAAAACTTCCTGAGGCGACCGAAGAGATGAGTAAACATGTCAAAGAAAGATATTCTGGTCATAACCCAAAGAAAGAAAACGAACCACACTTAATGACAGACCTCGAGAACCTGAGGCAGTTCGCAGGTTGCGCCCCGGCCGAATCCTGAAACTCTCCATTTGACGAAAGTCGTCCGCTTCCTAGGATCAGTTTCTAGCGATCCCTCACCTCAGGAAGCCGGCCATGAACGATCAGCGAGAATTCACCGAGCAGACTCACTGGGACGACCTGGCCCGTCGGGGGATCGACCTCATTGACCAGATCATCATCCCCCTGATCTGGTACAACACTATTATTCTGGCGATTGAATGCGATCTCTACCCGGATTCCAGTAGCCGTGAGAGCCATCCGTTTTTCCTGTGGTCGGAACGGGTGGTCGCCACCATCTTTACCGTTGAATATGTCCTCCGTTGCCGACGCAACTCCGGACGCGGGTTCTATCCGGTCACCCCCTTCGGCATCATCGATCTGCTGGCGATCGTTCCTTTCTGGATCGGGTTCGTGCCTGCATTGAGTCCCTATCTGCATCTGGTGCGCACGCTGCGTCTGGTACGCATGTTGAAACTGTTCCGCTACAGTCGAGGATTGCAGGTCATGATGCTGGGATTCTACCGTGCGTATTTCAACCTGCGGCCTTTGTTACTGACCGCGTTGATGGTGATCCTGTTTACGATGTTCTCCCTCTACCAGATCGAAGGCGCACAGCAGGAAGAATTTCGAGACTTGTTCACGGTCGGCTGGTTTCTGGAAGTGACCGGCACAACAGTCGGCTACGGAGATCTCTCGCCTCAAACCACAGGCGGCAGAGCAATCGTGATGCTGTATATGATCGTCGGTCTGGCGATCTTTATGGCCTGTTTCAGCGCGATCACTTCGGCGTTCGACCAGGTCTTCGAACAAGCAGAAGATCCCGAGTTCCAACCGCTGGATCAATTCCGCGTCATTCGCGAGAAACAGGAAGAACTGGAAGAACTTTATAAAGATATCGGCACAACCGCCGACGAAGATGCCATGGCGGAAGAAGAGGCCGAACGGGAACCGATCGAGCATTGAAGTCGACTCGGTCGTCTAATTCCCCCTGTGCGTCTTTCTCAAGGCTTCCGAACGGATTCGCATGGAGTAGAAAGGGATGCCTCAGTGGCTCCCAACGCCGAAGGTTCCTACCTCACCTTCGCCCTTTCCGTGGAATGCAGGAGAGCAGGAAATTGAAAACTCATTTCAACGACGAATATCTCGGATAAGAAATCTCACGCCAAACTGCGATTGGGCGGTTCTGTCTTTTTCAGAGGTCTCTGTGGTGAATTTTCAGCTCTCTCTCAGATCCTGAACGTCTTGCGAGAAGCCTTCGAGCTGGTTCTCCTTCATTTCCACCGCTCCCGCGTTTTCCGCGATCCGAATGCCGACCCGCTGCATCGGAGCCCGCGATTCCACCAGCCGGTTACCGATAAGGTGGATGTCTTTAGTATTCCCCTGCACGTCGATGGCGATGCCGTTTTCGTCGCCGCTGTTCTCGATCAGATTTTGTTCCACCAGATTTCGGTTGGCCCAGAAATCGACGCCGCGGGCGTCATTGCGAAACAGGATCCCCACCCGACCGCTGTCGATGATCTTGTTTTTTCGCATGATGTTGTCGGTATCGTTATGCCCGATCGAGATGCCGTATTCGCGGTTGCCGACGATCGTGTTCCCTTCGGCGAGTCCGTATTTCACTCCCCAGCACCAGAACAGCCCGAGCTTGTTTCGCTCCAGTCGATTGTTTTTGATCAGCGGTCGCTGTGATCCCGATCCGGGATGCACGCCGAGATCGACGTTGTCGTGGCTGTGACAGTTCTCGACGATCACGTCGTGACAGATCTGGAAGCTGATGCCGTCCCCGTTATAGTTGCGGACCTCGACGCCGCGCATTGTGTAGCGATTACAGTCCTGCAGAAAGATGCCGCCGCCGTAATTGCCGTTGAGGTTGGTGTTGTTTTCGGCGTTACCGTCGAGCGTGAGATTTTCGATCGTGACGTCAAAGGTGTATTCGCTGGTTAGTAACGGGAACAGCGACGAGCAGGTCGGCTCTCCGGAGAGCCAGAGATTTTTCCGAATCCCGTCATTCAGCTTGAAGCGATTCCCGGATCGCGCGACCAGCGTCCGTTTGATGACATCGACGCTGCCGTTGTGAGGATTTTTGGTTTTCAGAACGACGCCGTCTCCCACTCGAAAATCGCCCGCTTTGGAGAGGGTGATTTCCTGATCGTACCAGTCGGAATCCGCGGCCAGAGAAATGGTTTCCGAAGGGATCTTGGTGATGACGGAGTCACTGCCGCTCCCCAATAAGCGGATATTCGACGGCAAATGCACGGAGTTTCGCAGCGTGTACGTTCCCGGCAGGACTTTCACCGTCCCGCCTCCCATTCGTTTCACGTAATCGACGG
>JABURQ010000047.1 GCA_014762625.1 Planctomycetaceae bacterium
GTAGGGTCCGCTTCGCGGACCATTCTGTTTGACGCCAAGTCAATGAGACGCTGAGAAACGCAAAGAGATCCAGGAACAAAGATGAAATGGGTAGCCCCGTTTGCTCATCAAACAGGGTGCCGCAGGCACAAAAGGCAACAACATCCGATCCACCAGGTAGGCCACTCATTGGGAAGACAAGTTTTGAATAAGGAAAGTAGGAAGACAGGAAGTTTCTTGTAATGGGTGGCTGGGAGCAACTGAGTCCTCCGAGCGTCGGTTGCGCTTAGAATGAAATCAACATGCTGACCGCCCGACTACTTCCCCCTCCCTCCTGTCTGTTCTCGACGCAGAGGACCAAGAATTCTATGATGTGGTCCCTAACGAAAGGACTCTCATGCGCGTCGAACATATCGCTTTCAACGTTCACGATCCCAACGGCATGGCCCGCTGGTATTGCGAGCATCTCGGTTTCACCGTCAAACGGAAGGTGATGGAAGAACCGTGGGCCCATTTCCTCCTTGATGAACACGGGACATTCATGATCGAAATCTACGGCAACAGTTCCCAGCCGGTCTTCGATTATCCGCAAATTGCTCCCGCCACGATGCACCTGGCTCTGGTGTCGAAAAATCTGGAAGCGGACCGCGAGCGGTTACTGAAAGCGGGTTGCACGCCGGTTTCGGACGGGATCGAAGCTCTCCCCGGCGGCGATACGATGACGTTCGTCCGCGACCCATGGGGCATTACGCTGCAGTTAATCACCCGCGCGAAGCCGATGCTGGATTGAAGGTAGTGAGCACGTCCTGAACGCTCCCCTGATAAGGGAAGGTTTGTGATTCTTCATTCTGATTCATCGCGAAGTCGCAACCGCATCCGCCGACACATACTCCAGCTTCCGTGGGAACAAATCGGCGAACGGTTCCAGAACTTCGAACAGTTCCCGGCTGCGCCTTTCATCGAGGGCTCGTAGCGGACTGCGGACCTGGCCGCAATCGGCTCCCAGATAACGCATCAGCAATTTGGACGCGGACAGGAATCCAAACGGAATCAATGCCGCCACCAGCTTCGCGGATTGGAGTTGAAGTTGTCGGGCGTCTTCGAGGTTCCCGGCTTCAAACGCATCGAGCATCCGATGATAGACGGGAGCCATGAAGTTATAGGTACTGCCGACCGCGCCGCGGACGCCGAACATCCACGCCGAGAGAAACATTTCATCCGAACCGAAGAATACTTCCCCCGAGAACTTCGGAGAATTCAGCACACGTTGCAGCACGGGCAAATCGGGACGCGAGAATTTGATACCGCCGAACTGGGGAATTTCCTCGCTGGCTCGCTCGACCAGTTCCACCGTATCGACGGCGACACCAGTCATCGACGGGATGTCGTAATAGTAAAGCAGAAGTTCGGGAGCGGCCGCCGACAGACGTTTGAGGTCGGCGAGGATCATGTCGATACCGTCCGGTCGGAAGTAGGTCGGCGGCATGGCGGCGATTCCGGAGGCCCCGATCTGCCCCGCCTGCTCGGCGAGCGTCACGGCGTCAGGCAGCGCGTTCGCCCCGACGTGCAGGATCACTTCCAGATCGGTCCCCGACGCCACATCGACCCACTGTTTTCCTAACGCCAGTCGCTCACCGAGTGAGAGCGATAACGATTCCCCCGTCGTTCCGCCGGGGAAAACCCCCGCGACATTCTGTTCGAGCAACAGTTCCACCTGTCGTTCGACGGCGACAGAATGGAACTCTCCCTCAGCATCGAACGGCGTATGGACGGCGGCAATCAAACGATACTTCGACATAACAGGTTCCTGAGACTAGAGGAGGCGAGGGCTCTATCATTCACGATTTTCTCCTAAGTCTCCAGCCGATTCACCCGACGACAACCGAGATCTGGAGAAAAGAAACTCCGGACGTGACGGTTGTAGCCGTTGGCGAAAGTCTTCAGTGGCGAGACATTCAGTCGCGATCGTGGATCGACGACTTGCTGCGGAGCAGATGATGGTAATTCTGCGCGAAACGATGCGACTCGTCCCGTACGTATTGCAGCAATCGCAATCCGAACGAATGCCGGGAGAGTTTCCGCGGTTCCGGTTCGCCGGGAACGTAAACTTCCTCTTCCCGTTTCGCGAGCGAGATCGTGAACGGCGGATCGACGCCCAGCGACTCCATGGCGGCCATCGCCGCATTGAGCTGCCCCTTGCCGCCGTCGATGAGCAGAATATCGGGGAACGCCTCCCCTTCCCGATGCAGGCGGGAGATGCGTCGGCTGACCACTTCGCGAATCGAGCCGAAATCATCGACCCCTTCGACCGAACGGATTTTGTAGCGTTTGTAGCCGTGCTTGAACGGCAAGCCGTCGATGAACTGGACGAGCGAGGCGACGGTCTGTCCGCCTTGCAGATGGGCGATATCCACGCCTTCGATCACGCGGGGAATTTCCTTGAGTTTGAAAATCTGCTTGAGACCGGCGAGTCCTTTCTTCGGATCGATGTAGAAGACTTCCGGCTGGGCGTGTTCTTCCAGATCGCCGCGCAGGTTAATGTCTTCGAGCGCCTTGATCTCATCCCGCAGGCGGGCCGCCTTTTCAAACTTTAACTCCTTCGACGCCGCCTCCATCTCTTTTTTCATGTCTTTGAGGAGTCGTTTCTTGTTGCCGTCGAGAAACATCTTCAGTCGGCGAATGTCTTCTTTGTAATCCTCGGAGGAGATCCTGAGATTGCAGGGAGCGGTACACTGGTTGATGCTCGCCAGCAGACAGGGACGAAACCAGCGCCACTTCTCGTCCTCTTCTTCGATGTCGAGGGAACAGGTTCGAAAGCGAAAGATTTTCTGCAAGACGCCGATTGTCCCGCGCAGTTTTTTCGCCGAGGTGAACGGTCCGTAAAGTTTGACGCCTTGAGTTTTTGGCGTGCGGGTGAATTCGACGCGGGGGAATTCTTCATTCGTGGTGATCTGGAGATACGGAAACGATTTGTCGTCCTTGAGTTCGGAGTTATATTTCGGCTGGATGTCCTTGATCAGCCGCGCTTCCAGCAACACCGCATCCACCTCGCTATCGGTCTCGATGAAATCGAGATCGGCGATTTCCGTCGTGAGGTCGGCGGTGCGACGGTCCATCTCCGCCGCTTTGGTGAAATAACTTCCCGCCCGCGACCTCAGATTGACGGCTTTACCGACGTAGATCACCCGCTCCTCAGCATCTTTCATCAGATAGACGCCGGGAGAGGTCGGAAAAGTCTTCACTTTTTCGCGAGGAGAGGTCATTCGTTGTCACGAATCGCGGTCAGAGAAGGTAAGGAGAGTCAGTCAGGCATCTCAATTTTAGCAGTTTTTCCCGGAAAGTCCCGTTAGGCCGCATCAGAGAGAGAGGCCTCTCATCACAAATTCCGGCATTTTCTTGAGGCTGAAGGTTCTCCGGGGACCGGACTGGAGGAATCTGAAGCGAACTTCTACAATAAATCCTTCACGGAGTCCGCTATTCGAGTTTGTCTCCCCGGCGACAAACTCCCGCGTAGAACCGGTTTAGAACCCCTAATTTTTTCCGGGACCGATGCGACAAAAGTTCAACAGTCAATCCTCCATCGAAGATCCTCCCCTGCCTAGAGAAACACACCTTTCATGAGCGACTCGTCCCCGGAACCGAAGATCGATCTGAAAAATCCGATCGTCGCTGCCCTGCTGGGATTTCTGGTTCCCGGAGGAGGACACTTCTATCAGGGACGGACGTTCAAAGGCGTCATCTATCTGGTCTGTATCCTTTCCCTTTTCATCTGGGGCATGCAGATTGGCCACTGGCAACTCATCTATCGATACGAACCGAACAAAACCTTTGATTTTGACGTCGACTCCTCGCAATTCGAGATGTTCGATGAGAATGACCTACGTCGTCAACTCGAAGAACTCGGCCCCTCTCGGACACGAGGTCGGACGCACTGGGGATACTTCGCACAGCTTCCTGTGGGGCTCTTCATCATTCCCGAGTACATTCAGGAAGGCCGCTATTACTCTCCCGATAATTTGCCGGTGACTCCCGAATCGGGAAGCTTCGACGAACAAGTCTCGGGAAGTCTCGAGTATGTGAACGACGAGGGAAAAGAATTTCGCGTTCCCGTCACCGGTCAATTGAAATTAAGCGTTCAGGAGGGAGAATTCGGACGCGAAATGGTCGGCTCGATCACGGGCCAAAGTGACGGCGAAGAAATCGACGTCCGCTTGAGAGGCGACGTTCGCATGGATCCCCCCGTCGGCGCGAAGCACTATCGGAACCTGCGAGTGAACGCGATTGCTCTGGGAGAATCTGAAATCATCGACGGCGTGTTAACCGCCCAATTGGACCGATCAGTCTTTAACTGGTTTCTCGTCCCTCCCGATCATCAAACGCTCGAAGGTCTCCACGCCGACCTCGGCAAAAAGTTTACGCTGGCGGAAGTCTTCACCTGGGTTGCGGGTTTGTTAAACGTGCTCGCCATCTGGGACGCTTACGCGGGACCGGCCTACGGCTATCGCATGCCGATTCGCAAGAAAGATTCTTCTGAGGAGGAGGAGTCAGAATCTGAAGAGGAAGCGGCTGCCTCGGAATCCGAACCCGCCAAAAGTCCGACGGAGAACCAACCGACATGAATCATTGGAGCCTGTTGGCCGAATCAGAGAATATCCTCTGGTACATTCTCCCGATCGCGGTGGGTGTGAGTCTGGTTTATTCCGCCAGTCGCTACGAAGAGAAAGAGAGCATTCTCCGCCGCGCGATCAAGCTATTTTTTCAGATCACTATCTTCATGTTTGTAGTGTTCTGCGTGCTGTGGATTCTCTCGTTTCGACTTTGAATCGCCACGGTCACTCGGGCTTTTGTTGAGTGCGGTGCGGCTTCGCCGCGTCTTCCGTGGCGATCACTTTGTCTCCCTGCTGCTCGATCCAGTCCGCCAGTTCCTGCTTGAGCTTCTGGATCATTTCCGCGTGAGCCGGATCGTTCGCCAGATTGTTGAGTTCGTAGGGATCGCTGCGGAGATCGTAGAACTCGTACTCCGGTCGTTCCTGATAAATGCGAACCAGCTTTTCAGCCTTCCGGTTCCCGTTTGCTGCCGCTTCTTTCCACGCGGTCCAGTAATACGACTTGCCCCCCGTGGTGGTGAGGACGTTCTGAAACTTTTCGGCATGATTGGGATTCCAGATCAATTGAAAGTTTCGCGAACGCACGGAACGAATCGGATAAATCCAGGTCCCCGCAATAATGCCCCGCGTCGTATGGGCTCCGTAAACGTATTCTCGATGAGAAGTCTCACCTCCCAGTAACACGGGAAGAAAGCTGCGCCCGTCAAAACCGGTTCCTCCGTCCGGCGCCCCCGGTCGTCCCGTATCGATCGAGGTCGGATCCGCGCCGGCTGCTTCCAGCAGTGTCGGAAGAATATCGACATACTGCACCATCGCCGCACTGACCGCACCGGCCTCGACATGTCCGGGCCAGCGAATCACCAGGGCCGTCCGCAAACCGTTATCGTAACAGGTCCATTTCCCGTGCGGAAATTGCGCTCCTTGTTCGCTGGTATAGATGAAAATCGTGTCGTCGCGATGATCGTTGCGGTCAACCGCCTGCATCACTTCACCCACTTCACGATCGAAGTCGGTAATCTCCGCGTAATATTCGGTCAGCGCATCCCGCGTCTCAGGCAGGTCCACCAGATACGGCGGCACAGCTAACTTTTCTGCATCGTATTGTGAGGCGTCACCTTCCTTCCACGGAAGGTGAGGACTGTGACTCGTCACGACCAACACAAACGGTTGCCCGTCATCGCGTTTAATGAACTCACGAATCTTAGGGAGATTCAAATCTCCCCGTGTCGTGAGATTTTCAAACGGAAAGGAATCCTCCGGGCCGAAATGTTTTTTCCCCGAGAGACCGACGCGATAACCGAGCTTCCGGAAATGATGGACGATGCTTTTCGTCCCCGGTTTCACTTTGCTGTGGTTCGGATATGCCCCGTTCCGAATCGGGAAGACTCCCGTGTAAAGCTGCTGCCGGGTTGGAGCGCACATAGCGGTCGCCGTGAAACAATGCGTGAATCGCATTCCCTCAGACGCGAGACGATCGATGTTCGGGGTTTTGACATCGGGATTTCCGTAGGCTCCCGAATCGTTCCAGTTCTGATCGTCGGCCATAATCAGCACGACGTTCGGTCGATCCTCGGCAAAGACCGAACTCACTAGCAGCAGTAAACAGAGCGCAAAAGTTAAACGCATGGTCGTCACCTTTTTTCACGGAGTAAAATCACATTGCGAAGTCAGCGACAGGCAGAACTGGGCGATCAATTCCGCCGCATGGTCGAGATCCTGAAGCGAAACGACCTCCACCGGAGAGTGCATGTAGCGATTGGGAATCGCGACAACGGTCGTCGCCTGACCGCCGCGGGAAAGCTGGAGCGCGGCCGCGTCGTTGCTGGCGGCTTTCGGCAGGGCATTGACTTGATAAGGGATGTCGGCTTTTTTCGCCAGCGCGGTGAGTCGCTCGAATACCTTCGGATTCGAGTTCGGTCCCCGCACAATCACCGGTCCCCCGCCGATTTTGATGTCGCCGTGCTGTGCCTGACTCACGTCGGGCGTATCGGTGGCGTGCGTCACATCGACGGCGATCCCCAGTTTGGCATCGGCAGAGTAAGACGCAGTCGTCGCACCGCGTAAACCGATCTCTTCCTGGACGGTCGAAACCGCGATCACCGAAGCCTCCGGCGTTCCCGCCTTGACCCGTTCCAAGGCCGACATCACCACCCAGACCCCGACCTTGTCATCCATGCCGGGGGCACACGCCAAACCGTTCAATAATTCCTGATAGCCGAGATTGAGGGTGACCGGATCGCCGATCTCGACCCGCTGCTCGGCGTCGGCTTTGTCTTTGGCTCCAATATCGATCCAGAGATCCTGAATCTCGGGGATCTTGCCTCGTTCGTCTTTCGATAACAGGTGAATCGCTTTGCGGGCGATCACGCCGGGAATCGGACCATTGGAAGTCCAGACCTGCACCTTTTGCCCCAGCAGCATTTGCATGTCCCAACCGCCGATCGTCATCGTTCGCAAAAAACCTTCCGCTTCGATGTACTTGATCAAGAGACCGATTTGATCGCAGTGCCCCGCCAGCATGATGCGCGGGTTTCCCGAGGGATTGACGGTCGCAGCCAGATTTCCGTGCCAGTCCCGGTCAATCTGGTCGGCAAATGACTCGACGTGGACCTGGATTTTGTTCTGTATTTCGGCTTCGTAACCCGACGGACTGCCGGTTTCGAGGAGTGTCTGAAGAAACTTAAGCTGTTGTTCCTGCACGATTTATCTTTCTCATTGGAACGTGGTGATCAGTTTGGTGAGGGTTCCAGAATAACACGAACCAGCCCAGGTTTTGATGCCGGATTTCCCAGAAATCGAACCGGATCAGAATCTCAGAGAACTCACGGCTCGGGCAATAAATTTGACGAGTTGAAAATTGTGGGATACGCTGAAAGACATCGCGACGGCTGAAGGATGGCCAATTTCGCACACCACGCACTTGTTCTTCCACACACACCACAAGTGCTTTACGGAGGATCCACACATGATTCCCGAACCCTACCTCGCAGAAATCTCACCCGATTCCATCGCCGAACAAATCGAGCAGGTGATCCGTCATCGGACCGGCAATTCCGTCTCCGAATTGGACGTTTACGTCGATTCGTCGTCGATCGTGCTCAACGGTCGAACCTCGACCTACTACAACAAACAGTTGGCGACTCACGCCGCTCAGGCCAACGCACGCGGACGATTACTCTCGAACGAGATCGAGGTTTCGTAACGATCGACGTCACTCCGTCGCATCGATCAGACACAAAAAAACGGTCATCATAAAAATGATGACCGTGAATTGCTTTTCAGGCACGTGCTCTCGTGCTTCAGGCTTCGGCTTCCGTATCGGTTTCGGTCTCAGAAGCCTTCAAACCCGGCACATCAATATCATTGATCTTCACGATCGTGTATTTCTGACGATGGCCGATATGACGACGAGAATTCTTGCGGCGTCGATAAATGCCGACTTCGATTTTCTTGCCCTTCTTCTGGGGGGTCAGCACTTCGGCGGTCACTTTGGCACCGTCGATGGTCGGGGTTCCGATCACGCTGCTATCTCCACCGTTGGCGAGCAGCACCTGATCGAACACAATCTCGCCCCCTTTTTCGGCGTCGGATTGATAATCGATTTGAAGTTGCGATCCGGGCTCGACGCGATATTGGTGACTGCCGTTTTCAATAATTGCGAACATGGTAGACGTCCTAATGCGGCGGTGGCGAGTTTCCGTGAAACATCGCTTCCCAGCCTGTGATTTTGAAAAATGTTACGGGCCGCACAGTCTAGACAATTCCCGTCAGGATTTCGAGTCTGCGAGGACGCTGATTTTGGTTTCTCCACCGCTTCCGTCGATCGCTTTTATGACCATATGTTCCGGTCCGACATCGGTCCGAGCCGCGATTCGAACCACCACTTCCGCCTCGTCCTCGATGCGGGTGATTTCTTTCCGTTTGCGGTTATTCAGGAAATCGGCCACTTGTTGCTCGACCTCGATCGAAACCTGCTCGGCATTTTTTCGGTGAGCCGCAGTTATTAACAGCCGAATGGCCTCGATCGCGACCGACTCCGTCGTCTTGACCTGCCCCGCTCCCTTACAGCAGGAGCAATCTTCATAGACCGAACGTCGTAACGAGGGGCGAATCCGTTGACGCGTCATTTCGATCAAGCCGAAATGACTCATGCGGAGAATTTTGGTTCGTGCCCGGTCTCGTTTGACGGCTTCGCGCAACTCCCGCTCGACGCCTCGTCGATGACGCTCCTCCCGCATGTCGATGAAGTCGTTAACGATGACTCCTCCCAGATCGCGCAATCGAACCTGACGGGCGATTTCGCGGGCCGCTTTGCAGTTCACCTGATACGCGGTCTGCTCCGCGTTGTCGTCCACGCGGAAGGTTCCCGAGTTCACATCGATCGCCACCAGGGCTTCGGTCTGCTCGATCACGAGCGAACCGCCACCTTTCAGCGGCACATTCTTGTCCTGAATTTTAAGAATCTCTTCCTCGATGCCGTAGTGGGAAAAGATCGGCTCGTGTCCCTCATAATGTTTGACGCGATTGATGTGTCGTGGAAGGACGATTTTCATGAATTCGCGAGCCCGCTCGTAGGCCTCTTTTTGATCGATCCAGACGGTATCGATTTCAGCCGAGAAGATGTCCCGAATGGTACGGATCATCATATCGCTGTCCTGATAGATGTCTTCCGGCCCGTTGGACTTCCGCAATCGCCGGACGATCGTCCGCCACAAACGGAGCAGATAATTCATATCCCGCTGCAAATCCTTGCGGGTTCGGGTTTGACCGGCGGTTCGCACGATGAACCCCAGGCCTTCGGGGGGAGAAAGCTCCCGCAGAATCGAACGCAGCGACTTGCGCACATCCTCTTCCTCAATTTTCCGGCTCACTCCCACTCGTTGCAGCGCGGGCATGAGAACCAGATAGCGTCCTGGAATACTGATGTACGTCGAGAGAGTGGGACCTTTGGTGCCGATCCCCTCTTTGATCACCTGAACGAGGACTTCGCTTCCTTTCTGGAAGATATCCTGAATCGAGGGTTTGTTGCGAACGCTACGTTCGTTGATCCGCGGGCGTTTGCCTTTTCCCGACTGTGCGGCTTCGATCTCTTTCCGCTGTTTGTCGGGAAGCAGATGTTTGTAGTACTGGAACTCAACATCGCTCACATGGAGAAAGCCGTTGCGGCCGACACCAAAGTCGACAAACGCCGCCTGGATACTCGGCTCGAGATTGACGACTTTCCCTTTGTAGATGTTGCCGACAAAATTCTCGTTGCTGTTGCGTTCAACGTAAAGTTCTTCCAGCACCCCATCTTCGAGAATGGCAATGCGGCTCTCCTCCGGCTGGAGGACGTTGACTAGCATCTCTTTTTTCATGGCACGTCTTTCGTAGCTCGTGCCGAATATTTTCACACGCCCCTTCTCTCCCTCGTTCGATCCGTAAACATCGATGGGGAAGGTTTGCCGAGTGTCCGTCTGGTAAGGGACTACCGGCGATTCGCAAAACGGGATTCGTCGTCAGCTCACCTCTCTGGAAAACTTGCCCATCCATTTGATGCACAGACTCCCAATCAGTTTGTGAGTTCAACTCCCCAGCCGGGATCGGCTGATTTTGCGCCTGTTCCAGAGGACAGATCTCGAACGGGTATTCAGATTCTGTTCGGATTGTCCACCGGGACCGATTAACCAAATCCCGAACGGGGATTAGCGTCGATCGCACAGGAGACCGCGATGGTTTCCAAAGATTCTCACAAGTGAGTCCTGTTGCCGGTTCCGAGTGCGCACGATCCGCGAGCGCCGAAACGGCGTCTTTCGAATACAGATCGTGAGGAGTCGGAATCATGAACAGGGGCTTTGAAAGTCGAGGCAGGTGTTTTGAAAAAATATTCGTACGATAAATGTTTGAATCAGGCGACAGACACACATCTGAGCGCCGTTGTCATGTGAGAAGTCGCGTTACTTCCGACCGGAAATCAAACGACTTCGGTGATTTGTGATTTGTCCCGCTGTCCCTAACAGCCCGTTGAAAAACTTAATTCTGCTTCGAACAGTTCTTCGAGTTGTGAGACTTCGTCACAATCCCTCGACGAATCGGCTGATTCGCCTGCGGTTTTGTTCCTTGTTCACACCCCAAATACCTTGTTCTCGCTAACGAATCCGTTTCTCAATACGCTGCTAAATATCGACGGCATAAATGGGACAAATTTTGTGGAGTTCTCCCCTCAAATAATTTTCGACATCGCGAGCCGAATCGAGGCCCGCAACGTGATTGGCAATATCGACTGTATGAGGCAGTTCGATACTGCGGATGACTTCTTTTAACTCGGGGATCATGGCGGGGGTCACGCTGACTTGCCGAATCCCCAATCCGATCAGGAGTGGTAAAAATCGTGGTTCAGAACTCATCTGACCACAAACGGTGACTGGTTTATTTTCTCGAACGGCCGCCTGAACGACCTGTCGAATTAATCGAATGACCGCCGGGTCTCCCGCGCTGTACAAATTGGCTACCGAGGGGTCGGCCCGGTCCACCGCGAGCGTATACTGGATCAGGTCATTGGTTCCGATCGAGAAGAAATCGACCTCGCGGGCGAATTCTTCCGCCAGAATAGCAGCCGACGGAACCTCAACCATCATACCGACTGGCACGTCGCGACGGAACTCGATTCCCTCGTCTTCCAGGTCTTCCATCACATCCGACAGCAACATTTTCGCCTGTCTCAACTCTTTGAGTGTCGAAACCAGCGGAAACATGATACGGATGTCACCCTTCAGGGCGGCACGCAGGATAGCTCGTAACTGTGTTTTGAACAATGGCTGATTCTGCAAACTCAGCCGAATACTCCGTAAACCCAGCATAGGATTGATGTTCTGATTCAGAACCTTCTCCAGGGCTCCGGGAATCTTGTCCGCCCCCAAGTCTAATGTGCGGATCACGACCGGGCGTCCCTGCATCGTTTCGATCACGCGACAATAAGCCTGGTAGTGGACCTCCTCTGTCGGCTCTTTCCCCTCCTGCAAATACAGGAACTCGGTCCGATAAAGTCCGATGCCGTCCGCTCCCCGCTCCGCACAATGCTCGACTTCCTGCGGAAACTCGATATTTCCCATCAGGGTAATGCGTTCCCCGCTCCGGAGTTCCGGAGTCAGGTCCACATACGATTTGAGGCGTTCCTGTTCCTCAAAATGACGTTGCCGACTGGCGGTATAGCGTTCCAGAACTTTTTCATCGGGGTCGATGATCAGCTCGCCATGATGACCGTCGATAATGATCATTTCGCCGCCCGACACGTCGGACAGAAACTCCCCGAGTCCCACGATCGCGGGAATCTCGAGAGCACCGGCGAGAATCGCGGTGTGACTCGTACGTCCTCCCGCTTCGGTCGCGAAGGCGAGGACATGTTCCTTATCGAGATTTGCGGTTTCGCTGGGCGTCAGATTATTGGCGAGAATCAGAACCGGCTCGGTCAGATTCGAGAGATCCTCTCGGCGTTCTCCCAACAGATGTTTGAGCATCCGATGCTGAATATCGACGATATCTGCGGATCGTTCCGCGAAATACTGATTCCCCAAACTCTGAAACAGTTTGGCGTACTGTTCGAGCACTTTGGAGGCCGCGTATTCGGGAGAAAAGCATTTGTCCTGAATCAGTTCCCGGATCTCGCTGATCATTTTGGGATCTTGAATCAGTTGCTGATGAGCGGCGAAGATCGCCCCATACTGTTTGCCGAAGTTTTCGGAAGCAAGTTGTTCGTGTTCGCCTAATTCTTCGCAGACCTGAGCGATCGCGGTATCGAGACGTTCGAGTTCGTTTTCAACATCATCAATGCGAACAAAGCGTTGCGGAATGCGATAGTCTTCATTTCCCATAATGAAGGCTGGGCCGATCGCCACACCGGGCGAGACGGGAATTCCCTGCTTGATCATCATGGGACTGGCTCACATTCGCGGGAGACTCGTGAAGAATTTCACGGCCACCCGATTAGGGATACACTTGCCAAATCGATTCAGGATTCCGAATCGACTTCAAAACCATCATCAAAGAGCTTGACGACCTTGGCCAGAATCAGTTCGGCTCCGTCGCCTTCCGATTCCACGACCAAGGATGTTCCTGCTTCCGCCTTGAGCATCAGCAAATCCAGGATATTTCGGGCATCCGCCGTCTGGTCGTCTCGAATGATGCGAACTTCGCACGCGGCATCGCGGACCAGTTGAGCGATCCTCGAACAGGGAATCATGTGCATCCCCTGCTCGTGATTCACAGTGACGTTTTGTCGGAGCGGTCCAGTCATAATGCCGTACATCGTTAGCAAACATTCCCGTCGATCGACGACGGACGTTAGTCATCCAACTCGTTATTGTCGGCTTCGCGTAATAATTCGACAATATCCTCCCGGTTGCGCGCCTGCCGGAGGAAGCTACAAAATTTCTGATTGCGGAGGTGACGACTGATATTCTCCAAACCTCTCAGATGGTCGCCCGAACGATCGGGAGGGGAAATCAGCAAAAACAAAATGTAAACCGGTCCGCCATCAAGACTTTCAAATTCAACCCCCTCTTTGGCGATCGCCACCGTCGCCACCAGATCATCAACGCTGGGGTGTTTCGTATGCGGTACGGCGACTCCGTTTCCGATGCCGGTGGAGCCGAGCTTCTCCCGCTCCAGCAGCTTGTTGACGATACTCTCTTCTTCTTCCGCGGAAACACTGCCGGCGGCTTTCATACTCGCCACCATCGCTCGGATGGCTTCTTCTTTCGATCCGACTTGCAGATCGTGGAGAATGGAATCGGCAACAACAAAATCAGACAGCTTCATGATCTCTCCTTCAGAAACCAAGTTCGCGGAACCAGCGGGCGATGGAACCGTCGAAACTCGAACGAACCGCTACCGCGGTGTGTGTGGTGTGGTGTGGGGCTACTTAAAATAAATGTGGGTGGGAACAAAAGAATGACAGTTCTGGAAGACATCAGTCTTCGGAGTCTTCGGAATCGAGGCCCGGTCCGGGAAAAGCTTCATTGACCGGTACGTCGCGACGATGGTCCTGAATCTTTTCTTTATATTTCTTCAGTTGCTGCTCCATTTTGTGGAACGCTCCATCGTACGCGCTGATTACATCGTCGGCTTCGGCATGGGAGACGAAGTTGTGCTTGTGTTCTGCATCGACCAGAATTTCAACCGCCGCTTTTCCGTGTTCGAAATCAACCGTCACAGTAATCGCGGTGACGCGTTCAAAAAATGTCAGGAACTTCTCAGATTTCTGGTTGATATGATCGTGAGCGAGATCGCTCATTTGTCCGTGGCGACACGTAATTTCAATCTGCACGAGAATCTTCTCCTGCCTCTCTGGGGAATATCAGTCTATCTCAATCGAACCGCATGATCCAATGATCAGGACATACCTCGTCGGGTCATTGGTGAATGCGAACCCAAATCTTAATCAGCGAGAGACTTGAATGCCAGTCAGCGGAGAGAGTGAGACCTTTGGACAACGAGATCCAAAGCGCATAAAAGCAGCAGCAGGCTCACCGGCTCACCGGGATTCGATGACAGCAACGAGACGCTATGGTCCCTATTTTTCCGCCGCTGGAGCGTCATTTGCGTTCTCAGCAGCCGGTTCGAGGGTAGCAATCGGCGGCTCCGATTGAGAGGGCACACCGGACCACGGATTCGTGAACCCCGTAAAACTTCCGCCGGAATCAGCGGACTGGCAGCCGG
Source organism: Planctomycetaceae bacterium (assembly GCA_014762625.1). GTDB lineage: Bacteria > Planctomycetota > Planctomycetia > Planctomycetales > Planctomycetaceae > JABURQ01. The sequence continues at coordinate 14,283 of JABURQ010000047.1, forward strand.
AGAGGAACAAAACCACGCATGAAACCAGGATCGAGATTCGAGCGGTATTTGGAGTGAGAGTGGTTTTCATAGGGACCATTCCTGCTGCAAAAGCGGAGACAAAGGCTGTTCTGAACCCAAGTTTTTAGTTATTTTCGAGACTATCGCAAGAGGAACCCATCCCTGCCCCCAATCGCAGCCTGAGGTCGATCGATGAGTCCAGTTCTCCGCACGCTGATTTTGCTCTCGGTTCCGTTTCTCAGTGGAACCCTCTCGGCGCAAGATATGCCGCTGTCACAAGTTCTGATCGAAGACGAAAACTGGGAACTGGTCTCGGAAGGCCACGGTTTCACCGAAGGCCCGGCGGTCGACGCCGACGGGCAGATTTATTTCTCCGACGTCAAACGAAGTAAAATTTACAAAGTTGACACCCAGGGAAAGGTCAGGCTCTTCGTCGAGAACGCCGCCCGAACTAACGGCTTGATGTTCGGTCCCGACGGATTGCTCTACGGTTGTCGGATGGGAGATCGCCAAATCGTCGCGTATCGAAAAGACGGCAGCCATGATGTCATCGCATCCGACGTCGATTCGAATGACATCGCCGTCGCCGGCAACGGCGACATCTACTTCAGCGATCCGAAAGGACAACGAGTCTGGTACATTCCCAAAGGAGGCCAACCGAAAATCGTCGCTGAAAACGTGGCTCTCAACGGACTGATCCTCTGGGAACACAGCGGCACACTCGTCACCACCGCCGGTCCCGATGCCTGGTTGTGGACCTTTCGCGTCGAACCGGACGGCTCCCTCACTTCCCAAGAAAAATACTACGGCCCGTTACGATTGACGACCAGCAACCGCCACCCCGGCGGAGACGGCATGACGGTCGATGCCGACGGCCGCCTCTACGTCGCGACCCGCGCCGGTTTGCAGATGTTCGATCCGACCGGCCGCATGGGAGGCGTCATCGCCAAACCCCAGAAAGCGTTCTTGTCGAACGCCACTTTCGGCGGTCCCGATCTGAGCTATCTCTACGTCACCAGCACGGACAAAGTCTTCCGTCGTAAAACCAAAACCCATGGTATCAGTCACTTCACCAAGTAATACGAGGCCCCATGATTCGTTCTGCCCGCCGCATTGTCCTGCTGTCGATGACGCTACTGTTATTGGCGTCGGGAACGCTCTCCGCACAAACCATTGCCCGCTGCGGTGAGGGCTGGCTGGAACGGATCGATGGCTACCCCGTCCTGCATCTCAAGGGAACTCCCTACGAGATGGGATATCAGCACGGCGCTCTGCTCAAAGAAGATGTCCGCGAGAACATGGAATATCTCGTCCACGACAAAGGGAGCATGAAACTGGTCGACTTCGGCCCCGTCAAAGTCACTCCCCAGCAACTCATCGCCACCATCCTGCGAATTCAGGAACCCCACGTCCCGCAGAAGTTCTTCGACGAACTGGACGGCCTCGCCGATGGCTCGGGACTCGACCGGCACGATGCCCGCGTCGGCAACTTCATTCCTGAAATGTTCCATTGCAGCGGCTTTGCGATTATGGACTCCGCCACCAAGGACGGCACCCTCTATCACGGTCGCGTCCTCGATTACGCCATCGACTGGAAGCTTCAGGAGCACGCCGTCATCATCGTCGCCGAGCCCGAAGGGGGCATTCCCTTCGTCAACGTCAGCTACGCCGGCTTCATCGGCAGCGTCACCGGCATGAACGCCCAACACGTCTCCATTGGTGAGATGGGCGGACGCGGCCTCGGTCACTGGAAAGGAATCCCGATGGCGTTTCTCGTCCGGGAAGCGCTCGAACAGGGACAAACTCTCGACGATGCCATCGGCGTCTTCCGCGATAATCCCCGCACCTGCCAATACTACTACGTCCTCGCCGATGGGAAAGACAATTCCGCCGTCGGGATGGAAGCCTCCTGGGACACGTTCCAGGTCATCCAACCGGGCGAAAAACACGAACTCCTCCCGAAACCAGTTGAAGACTGTGCCCTCCTCTCCGCCGGCGGTCGCTACGAAGAGCTCGTCCGCCGCGTCAAAGAGAAGCACGGCGAGATCGACGCCGAGGACGCCCTGGGTCTCATGGATCGTGGCGTCGCGATGAAGTCCAATTTGCACAACGTCCTGTTCGAACCGAAATCAACCCGCTTCTGGGTCGCCAATGCCTCCCAGGATGGCCAACCGGCCGCCGATCAGGAGTACCACCAGTTCCAACTGAGCGAGCTTCTTAATCGCCAACCGTCCCCCGATGCAAAAGTAATCCCGTTTGAGAAACCGAACAAAGTTGCGGAGAAATAGAGATGACCTAACGTCCGGTTCTTACTGACCCCCATTCTAAAATCTATCGATTAACCACCATGAACGATCAACCCTCCTCCTTCAAAATGATTCCCGACCAGGACGAACTGGACGCCATGGAGCGGGATCTCTCTTTCTATCCCACTCAGAACGATGCGCCCGATGTCCTTACCGTCGAGCAGATTGCCGACTTCAACGAGAACGGCTTCATTCGCCCGATCGATATCTTCTCGGACGAGGAAATCACCGACATCCGCAACTACTTCGATGCGCTTCTCGAGAAGTACATGGCCGAGGGGGGCGATAGTTACTCGATCAGTTCCGCTCACCTGCGGCACGGTCGCGTCTGGGATTTGATGCATCACCGGAAGATCGTCGCCTGCGTCCAGGATATCCTCGGCGAAAATGTGATCGGCTGGGGATCCCACTTCTTCTGTAAGATGCCTCACGACGGCAAGCAGGTCGCCTGGCATCAGGACGCCAGCTACTGGCCCCTCTCGCCATCGAAAGCGGTGACGGTCTGGCTTGCCATTGACGATGCCGACCCCGAGAACGCCAACATGCGATTCATCTCCGGCTCGCACAAATTCGGTCACATGACTTACCGCCCCAGCGGTTCTCACGAAGACAATGTTCTGAATCAGACCATCGAAAACGTCGAACAGTACGGCGAAGCGGTCGATAATCCGCTGAAGGCTGGGCAAATCTCAATCCACTCCGATCTCCTTCTGCACGGCTCGGAAGCGAACGAATCCGAACGCCGTCGCTGTGCGTTGACGATCCGCTACGCCGCCGCCGATGTCCGGGCCGGTCTCGACTGGAACCAGAAAGGGGTCTGGGTCGCCGGTGAAGATGCCTCAGGCCACTGGGCCAATCGCAAACGCCCGGATGCGGAGTAGAATCTCGTGTCCATTCCATGATAGCCCTGCGGCGCAAGCCGCGGGGGAGTTCTTCATTTCATATAGCGTGGCCCCCGCCGCTCGCGCGGCAGGGCTATGCTTAATCGAACACCTCTCCCCTTATCCCTCCAAAATCCCCAATCGCAACTCAAATATCGAATTGGCTTCCCTATCGCAAAAACGCCTTTGGTACAATGAGCGTTCAACAGCGCTGATCTCCAACACCGAGGTTCCTCATGCGATTTCTCCTGCCTCTCCTGCTCCTCCCCCTTTCCCTCTACGCTCAGGAGACGGCAACGCCGCCCCCTGATTTCGATGACGACCGACCCACCAACGTCATCCTGATCATGACCGACAACCACGGCGCCTGGACGCTCGGCTGTTACGGCAATCCCGACATCGAGACCCCTAACATCGACCGCATCGCCTATGAAGGAATCCGCTTTCGCAACGCCTTCAGCAGCAACGCCGTCTGCTCGCCGACCCGCGCGACGTATCTCACCGGCCTGATCCCGTCGCAGCACGGCGTCCACTGTTTCCTGCGTCGTAACGAAGCCCAGATGGGCGACAACACCTACTGCACCATCGAGGAGTTCCGCTCGCTCCCCAAAGTTTTCAAAGAGAACGGCTATGCTTGCGGTCTTGTCGGCAAATGGCACCTCGGAGCCAACATGCAGCCGCAGGAAGGCTTCGACGATTACTGGATCACCATGCCTCACGGAGCCACCTCCGAATTCTACGACGCCGAGGTGATCGAAGACGGCGAACTCCGTAAGGAACCGGGCTACCTCACCGACCTCTGGACCAGACACGCCCAAAAGTTCATCACAGAAAATCAGAAAAAGCCGTTCTTCCTCTTCCTGTCTTATAACGGACCGTACGGCCTGGGCAAACTGCTCCTCAATCCGCCCCGCAACCGGCACTACAACAACTACGCCGAGGATCTGTTTCCGTCATTCCCACGGGCCGAGGAGCATCCCTGGTTGTTCAACAACAAGGACTACCTCAACAACATCGTCTCGATTCGACGCTTTGCCGCCGAACTCTCGGGCGTCGATGACGGCGTCGGGGACGTGATGGAAACCCTGCTCGACCTCGGCCTCGACGATAACACGCTGATCATCTTCTGTGCCGATCAGGGGTGGATCGGCGGACAGAACGGCATCTGGGGCATGGGCGATCACACGCGACCGCTCACCGCCTTCGACGGTATGATGAAGGTGCCGCTGATGTTTCGGCACACCAATCACATCCGCCCCGGCCAAGTCTCCGACATCATGGTCAGCAATTACGACCTGATGCCGACGCTGCTGGGTTACCTTGGCCTCGATGACGACAGGAACCTCAACGAGAACTCGCCCGGTCGTGACTTCTCGGAAGCGCTCCAGGGAAAAGAGATTCCGTGGCAGGACGTCGTATTTTATGAGATGGAGAACTGCCGCTGCGTTCGCACGAAGACTGCCAAATACGTGCATCGTTTCCCGGACGGCCCACACGAATTGTACGACTTGAAGAACGATCCGGGAGAAAAAATGAATTTCTACGGCCAGCCGTCACAGGCAGAGTTACAGAAGACACTGAAGGAAGGGCTCGACGCCTTCTTCAAGGTGTACGCCGTTCCCAAGTACGACTTATACAACGACGGCACGAGCAAAGCGCGGCTCCTGTCGGATCCAAGCGTCGGCCCGACAAGGCCGTGATAATGTCTGTATGTCACATAGAGCTTGTCGAGCAGGAGCAGCTCCATCAGCTTTTTCACCTTGCTCTACACGGCAATCAACGTCAGTGCCAATGTCGGCATGTGGATTTTGATGAGTGTTGATTAGCGCGAATTAGTGTTCTTCCTTTTTTTCGCGCCGTCGCCGCGCCGCTGCGTGAGTTTTCTTTTCAACTCTGCGGTTATCCGCGAAATCTGCGTCATCGGCGGTTCCTCAATCCCACTGGTTTCATAGAGATCACGAAGAGACACAAAAAGGATTCTCCATTTTCGTGCCTTTTGGCGTTTTTTGTAGCCATTCTTCCCTTTCTTCCGTGAGTCTCCGTTTGCTTCTGTCTCCTCCGTGTTCTCTTTTCAAAACACTGGCGAGACGTCAGCGGCACCCAAATTTGGTTTCTACCTTGGTGGCTTCGCTACTGCACATGAGAACACACCCTCTTCTCTCTCGTGTTCTCGGAATCTATCACCGAGAACCGGCCCACCATTCCGGCTCCTGAAACAGTTCTGCGACCGGCATCTGGAAGCCGGGAAGGATCGAATTTTCCGTGAGATGATCCGGGCCGGAGTAATGCGATTTCGCACCGGACTGATCGACGACCAGCACGTCTTGCGCATCGAGATCGATCACCCAGACACTCTGGACGCCGGCCTCCAGGTAAATTTCCACTTTGGAGGAGATCAGGTTTCGCCGGTCGTTGCTGGAAACCACTTCCACTGCCAGCAACGGACACTTTTCCGTCAGGAACTGGTCGGCCAGCTCGAACGGACCGACGTCGGGAATGAAAGCGACCGCCGGCACGAAAACGCTGTCCGGCTGACGGCGAGTGATCAGCCCCTGATCGAAACAGGCGGCTCCCGCAAGTCCGGGATTCTGTTGTCGAAACTCGGCCAATCGTTTGGAGAGATTCAGAACGGACGTGCCGTGCAGGGTATTGGGAGGGAGAAGTTGAACGATCTCTCCCGCCACGAGTTCGGTCCAGCGTCCATCTTCGGGAAGGTCCCAGCGTTGTTCTGCGAATTCTTCAGCAGTAATCGGCATCAGCGATCCTCAACAGCGGTCTCAATCGGTGTATTTTTTTAATTTACTGTAGAAGGTACTGCGAGGCATTTCCAGAAGCCGGGCGGCCTGAGCTTTATTACCTTTTGCTTCTCTCAACGCGGCAAACAATTGTTCGCGCTCATTCAATCCTTCCTCGCCGATCGCTGCGTCGAAGCGAGAATCTTCCTGTGGGCGAGGAGTCGATTTTTGCGAGAGGAGGTGAGACTCGGCCCCGACTCGAACACTCTTTTGAGCAAGGGGAGATTGTTGTTCGGGATTCAGCACCTCGCGCGGCAAATCCTGCAAAGTGATCAGATCCGAATCCGCAAGCACGGCGGCTCGCTCGATGACGTTCTGAAGTTGGCGAACATTCCCCGGCCAATGATAAACTTCAATCGCCCGGGCGACATCGTCGTTGATTCGTAACTGTTTTCCCAGTCGTTCGGCAGACTGCTTCAGGAAATAGACCGAGAGTTCCAACAGATCTTCGGGACGTTCCCGGAGAGAAGGCAATGTGAGACTGATGACGTTCAGTCGATAATACAAATCTTCCCGAAATCGCCCCTCGGAAATTAATTGTTCAAGGTTCTGGTGCGTGGCTGTGACCAGTCGCACATCGACGTGCATGGTTTCGCTACTGCCGACCGGTTCGAAACTGCGAGTCTGCAAAACCCGCAGCAATTTCACCTGGGTCTCGTGGGAGATATCTCCAATCTCGTCGAGGAACAGCGTTCCGCCATCGGCGGCGGCGAATCGTCCCTGTTTGTCTTGATGAGCGCCGGTAAAGGCCCCTTTGACGTGTCCGAACAACTCGCTTTCGAGCAGGTTTTCGGAAAGAGCCGCACAATGCACTTTCACGAGAGGTTGGTCGGCGCGGGGAGAATTATGATGGAGAATTTCGGCGAGTAGTTCCTTTCCGGTTCCGCTTTCGCCGCGAATCAGGACGGAAGATTCGGAGCGGGAGATTTTCGAGACCATCCGCATGACATTATCGATAGCAGGACTGTGCCCGATCAATTTCTCACGAGATAAAACGTCCAAGGTCGCGGAGGGAGACTCGATTTTGGCTCCCGACCTCAAGCTCTCCAGTTCGGCCTGCAAAAGTGAGAGCTGTCGTCGTTGGTCGTTGATTCGCTCGATTTTACTCTGCATCTCTTCGTTGAGATGGACCATCTCCTCCTGAGCCTTCAGATTTTGTAATCCGATATTGGCGATCTGACTGAGCGCCTGCAGGAACGCATAGTCTTCTGCCGTGTAGGCTGTGCGGTTACGTTTTTCCCCCAAAACCAGCAAACCGCGAATGTCCCCGTCCATTTCCACAGCCTGTACGATGTGCGCGTCCATCGCTTTGAGATCGAGCGAGGGAGAAGGCAGTTCAGGATTGAGAGGTTGTGGTTGGAAGTTTCCTGTATGGTGCAACAGTTCGAGTTCCGCCCTGGAAAGTTCAAAATCGTCGGGCGCGTTTAACTTTCCTTGCGAGGCGGAGAGAACGAAACGAGAGGAGGCCGCATCACGGATATAGAGAACGGCTTGATCGACTTGCAGAACCTCGCGACAAACTCCAAACATCATTTGAGCGAGCGAGCCGAGGTCGGCAAATTGTCCCACGGCGTTTTGCATTCGCCGAAGAGCGTTGTCGAGTTGATATTTTTCACGATAAAAACGCCGGTCGATCGATTGTTGCATTCGATCGCGGACTCCCAGCAGCAACAAAGTGGCGATGATGAAGAGGGCCACAACGGCGAGGTACTGGAACATATTCAGCGTGAATTTCATGCGCAGAGCCACAAGACTCACCGCGGCAATCAAGCAGGCAAATCCGACAGTGACTCCCATCGAAGAAAGATAGTAGACAAAACCTCGTGTCAGGATCTGGTCGGTCAGCATCAGTTTATACCGAATGATGCCGATCACGAACGCCAGTTGAAAAACCAGGCTCGCCAGCAACATGGGGATTCGAGCTTCCCCCATGACAAATTTGACGCGTGCGAAGTGAGCCAGCCAGATCGAATAGCCAATGGGAAGAATAGCGAGACAACCAGCCAGCAGCATGACTGTGAGTTGCATGCGTTCGATTCGCGTGGCGGCCTTCAGACGGCTGGCCCCAATCGCCAAAACTGTGAACAGAAAATAGAAACCGGCGAGAACCAGATAATACCAGACACAGTCACTCAGCAAATGAAAGCAATTTCGAAGATGAGTGACGAGTTGCGTATCGACCGCATCCGGTGAAAATTGACCATTTAGTGTGCGGAGATATTGGAGTAGTGCGCCAATGACCGCCAAGCCTATCACGGGAGGGGAGTAGATTAGACTGAGAGTGGTTTTGCGATAGTGCGTCAGAAACGGAAAGGGTCGTGGATAAATGAGAAAGAAATGCAGGAGCACTGCGGGGAGAAACAGCCCCATAACGATGAAGGGAGCATTCAAAGAGGGACTACCGCCAATCATCCACCAGTGAAAACCTCCGACAAATGCCCCCAAGCCAAACATACAAACGATGTAGAACATCTGCGTGGAAGCATCGAACGGTCGATTCCAGAATGCGATCCCCGCCACTGCAAAAATGGAAAGTTGCAGAACAAACCAGATCATCGTTGGAATCAACTCGCTCCAAGGTAACGACTTGATGACGACAAACGCCCGATGAATGGGCTGTCCCGGTTCAGACATCGATTGAAAGCGGATTTCCGCCATCCGGGGACCGTGATGGATTTGAACGACCGGTGCAATCCAGTCCTCAGGAAGTTCGGAGGGATCGGAATTCTCCGAAAGAAGATGACTGCCGCTTGGATCTTCGATCGGCAGGTAGAGATCGAACATCACCGAAGCCATATCGAGATAGGTGTGGATTGGTTGGCCGGCGACTTCCAGAAGAACATCTTCGTCCTCTGGACGTTCCCCCATCACCTCCATCCCCTCGACAGTCCAGATGGGGACCCCTTGCTGAGGTAACTCCACCTGATCGGGGGCGGCGACTAACCAGCGGAGACGTAAGTCGGGACTCGTGATGACAAACGCCAGGACGAAGACCGAGTAGATCACAACCAGGATGCCCAGCAAGGCAAGTACATTTCGGCTTCGGCTGTTCATAGACAACTCACACTTAGAAGTCTCAAAGACATCTGTTTTGACGTGAAATCGCAACATCCAGCATGCGCCGAAAAGTGTCGGAACGCAATATTTCAGCGCCGAAAGCGCCGAAAAGAAGAAGAAAACATGACAATCTCAGCGCCGTTGTTTCGGCGCTGACACGACACGAAAGCATTTATTGTTCCTTAAGTCTTTTAATAGATATGATTTACAAATACAGTCAGGTTTCGTCTGAAGATTTGGCATGCATGATGCATCTTTAGGAAAATCAATAGAAGGCATATTACTATCGCTTTCTGCCCACTTGACCCCTTGTGTCGGTTAAGACATCGCGGCGACAGGAAGACTCCCCTGTTTGTGAGACGACCCAATCTCTCAAGCACTTCCGACTCGCTCACCTTCTCGATATTCGAGCCACGATGTCCGCCGCACAAGGGTTTTTTTGTGCGCAGACTCAACAGACCTTCCAGCATCTTGGGGATACCACGGCCTTATTCAGAATAGGTCGCATAGGATTTGGGAGTTTCCCAGAGAGTGACCTCGCGAATTGGGAAATCTTCGGTCTTCGCCTGTTCGTAAATCAGGCGAGCGATGTTCTCGGCGGTTGGGTTCGTCTCAATGATGTAGAGAGGTTCTCCGAGTTCCTGCAAAAATGGGATCGTCGGGTCGTCCTTGTGAAGGATCATCTTGTGATCCAGGTTGTCATCGATCCAGGTCCTTAATGAGGCTTTGATATCACTGAAATCGACCAGCATTCCCCGGTGATCCAGTTCTTCCCCTTCAAGCACGATCACTGCACGACCGTTGTGGCCGTGCAGTTTTTTGCATTTGCCGTCATAATTAAGCAAACGATGACCGTAACAGAAATCGATTTGTTGAGTGACGCTGAACATTGAGGCTGCCCCATCGCAGGTGAAAGTTAGTTCGTTTCGCTGAATTGTACAGAATAATTGCGGAAGTTCGAGAAACTCGGAACTCAATCCGTTCCACACTGATAGAAATAACGCGCATGACTTGGACGACAGAGCTAATCGGCGGCAAAGCAGTTGATATTTTCATACCTGCGTCCACGCCTCTTGAGCCGTTCGCCATCCTGCATCTGCATGGCCACTCGGAACAGACGCTGAAAGACAATGAAGTCTATTCCCAGGAATTGGAAAAAAGGGGCCTGCGGTGTGTTTGCCCTCATGGACGACGTTCGTGGTGGCTCGATCAAGTTTGTTCGGAGTACGATAAGTCGATGACGCCGCATGCTTATCTCTTGAACACGTTGCTCCCCTGGATGGAGGAAACGTGGCAAATCTCTCCGCCCGCGATCGGGCTGACGGGAATCAGTATGGGAGGGCAAGGCGTGCTTCAACTTGCTTATCGCCATGCGCGAGAGTTCCCCATCGTGGCCGCACTGGCTCCAGCCGTCGATTTTTACCAATGGCACGGTCGAGGCTTGCCGATTGATGAAATGTTTGAGACTGCCGAGGCGGCCCGTCAGGCGTCCGCGATCTTACATCTGCATCCCTTGAGTTGGCCTCGACATCAATTCATCGCCTGCGATCCCGCGGATGACGAGTGGTTTGATTCCGCCGACAAACTCTCCATGAAACTCTATTCCTCCGGGATTCCGCACGAAGTTGATTTCAAGTCCACAAACGGCGGACACACCTGGGATTATTTTGAAATGATGGCCGGTAAGCTGATCGGATGGACTCACGAACAACTGCAATCGGTCGCCCGTCGCGTTTAGCTCGATTGATTCCAGTCGAGCGAACGTTCGACGGCTCGATGCCATTGTGTCGTCAATCGCTCGCGTTCGGCAGCTCCCATCTGAGGCTGGAATTCCGCATCCAGTTCCCAGAGCGCGGCGAGTTGGTCCTGAGACTCCCAAAATCCCACCGCCAGTCCAGCGAGATATGCCGCTCCGAGGGCTGTTGTTTCGGCTACTTTGGGACGCCTCACGGTGACATCGAGCAAGTCCGCCTGAAACTGCATCATCAGGTCGTTGACGGAAGCTCCGCCGTCCACTTTCAGTTCGGTGAGTGGTAGTCCGCTTGCCTCATTCATCGCGTGAAGCAAGTCGTAGGATTGATAGGCCATCGAGTCGAGAGCCGCCCGCGCCAGATGTTCCCGTTTCGTCCCTCGCGTCAAGCCGATGATGAGGCCACGCGCATCCTGATTCCAATAAGGGGCTCCCAGCCCGACAAACGCCGGGACGATCACGACCCCTCCCGAATCGGGTACTTCTTTGGCGAGTTTTTCGATCTCGTCGGAACTTTCGATCATTTCGAGCCCGTCTCTGAGCCATTGGACGATGGCTCCCGCGATGAAAACCGATCCTTCCAAACAATAAGTCACCTCGTCCCCAATCTGCCAGGCAACGGTCGTCAACAAACCTTTGAGTGAGGCGACGCGTTTCGATCCGGTATTCAGTAGCATGAAGCAGCCGGTCCCATAGGTGTTTTTCGCCGCTCCTGGCTCGAAGCAGCATTGCCCGAAGGTGGCGGCCTGCTGGTCTCCGATCAAAGAGGCAATGGGAATTTTCCCACCGAACAACGACTCGAACGTCTGGCCCATAACTCCACTCGAGGGAACGATTTTCGGCATCATCGCGCGGGGGATCTTGAACAGATCGAGCAGTTCGTCGTCCCAGTCCCGCTCGTCGAGATTGTAAAGCATCGTCCGCGAGGCGTTGCTGACGTCCGTGGCATGGACATCGCCACCCGTCAGTTTCCAAAGCAAGTAACAATCCACAGTACCAAACAGGATCTCTCCTGCTTTGGCGCGAGTTCGATCCGGATCCTTCTGGTCCAAGAGGTATTCAATTTTGGAGGCGGAGAAATAGGCGTCGATCACCAGTCCTGTTTTCTCACGGACCATCTCGGAATACCCGTCCGCTTTCAACTGATCACAACGTGGTGCCGTAATCCGACTCTGCCACACAATAGCGTTCGCGATCGGGGCACCACTTTCTGCCTCCCACAGAACGACCGTTTCTCGTTGATTGGTGATCCCGATGGCGGCAATATCAGTGGACGACAGGGACTTGTTCTCAAGGAGTTGTTGAACGACTTGAAGCTGCGTGTCCCAGATGGCCACTGGATCGTGCTCGACGTGTCCCGGTTCGGGATAAATCTGTTCGAACTCCTGTTGTTCGATACCACGAACCTGGCCGGATTGATCGAAGAGGATGGCCCGGCAGGAAGTCGTGCCGGCATCGAATGCAAGAATAAACTGGTCGGACATATTGGCAATCCTTCGTGAACGCAAGCCGGAATGACGATGTCTAAGTAAAGTCCAGACAACAGTTTGCTATGCTGATCGAATTGTCTCGCCAGTGCAAGAATTCTCTGCGGCGAGAGATCTCTGTGAGAGTATGCCCGATTCAATTACCCTGGATACTGAGATGTGATGACTTCTTCAGGAGTTCGGTCTGATGAAAATTGCCTTGAAATGTCTGGTCTTCTTTTGGTTCGCCTCATTCCAGGTGGTCATTGCGGCGGCAGAATGGACCGAATATTCCAACGAGGAGGGCGGATTTTCGGTCGAAATGCCGAGCAAGCCCGAGCAGCAATCTCTGAAGCAGCCGATCGTCGGCGGTCAACTGGAATATCATTTTGCCATCTCCCAACTGAAGGGAGGGGATCAGATTTTTATGATCTCCTACAACGACTACCCCGCGAAGAACGTGGAACAAACCGATCCGCAAATCATTCTCGATGCGTGCGTTCAAGGGGCGGTGAAGTCGCGTCGCGGTAAACTGGTCTCGGAAGAAAAGATAAAACTGAACGGCCACCCCGGTCGCGATATTTCGTTCACGGGAGAGGCAGATGGTGAACCGTTGATGGTTTGGCATCGGTGTTATCTGGTCGAAAATCGGTTGTTTCAGGTGATGGTGATGGCGAAAAAAGAAAACCAGCCGACTCAAAAAGACGTCCAGAAATTTCTCACCTCCTTTCAGCTTCTCGAGTCCCAGCAAAAATGAGTGTTTCAACGGGCTGATAGTTCCTCCAGTAACAACGCCGTTTCTTTGAGAGGCAATCCGATCACGTTACTCGGACTGCCGTCAATCTTCTCGACGAAGAGGCTCCCTCCGGCCTGTAGACCGTATCCCCCCGCTTTGCCAAGCGATTCTTCTGTTTTCAAATAGTTTTCCAGCCAGTGTTCGGCATCCTCGGAGAATGTGACGGCGGTTTTGACGCAACTCGAAACGCGTTGACCGCGGAGCGTCACCGCCGAAACATAACTGATCGCCCAGTGGGTTCGACCGGCATAATATTTCCGGAACCATTCGGTGACTGTCGCTTTCCATGTCTCCGGCGGGGGTTGCCCCAGCACTTTGAGAGCCCCTGTCTCGGGTTCTTCGACGACGATCTCGGTATCGGCACACACGATACAAACGATGTCGGCCAGATCGCGAGGAAGACTGCGCGAGGATAATTGTTGACGAACGTCATCCGCTTTTTCATCGACAATTTTGGCCAGTTGCGATTCGATCCCCTCCCAGTCATCGATGCCGTCGAATCCCGGCTCCTCGGAAATTTGAGGAGGAGCAATCACGATCTGATCGCCGGGAACCAAGAGTTCCAGTAATTCGCGTCTGCGGGGAGAACGCGAGCCGAGGACGAGTCGGCGACCGGCGGGAAATTTGACGAGCGTTGACATGGATCACCTTTCCGGGCGAGTTGTTGAACAGTCACTCTTCCCGTCATACACGGAACGTCTCCTTTTCACGAGAAAATTCCGCGGCTGACTCCTGTTCTGGAGAGCCCCACCGGAGATTCTCGCCAATCTGACCCCATCCATCGACGAGGTATTTGCTTTCGCTGTTTGCCGGGGACTCCGCCGTTTGGTGGCTGGTGCTCGGGAGTTTTCAACTTGAGCTTTTTGCAAGACCTCAAGTTGCAAAGTTCAAAACGCGAGTGGAAAACGATCGTTTTTGACCCGATTTTTCACATATTGCGCAGAAATTGTTTTTGTATACTGTTTGAGTTTGGTTCGTTGTCAGTAGTCAGTTGAAATTTGTTTTCAACAACTGACCACGAACCACTGACGACT
>JABURQ010000006.1 GCA_014762625.1 Planctomycetaceae bacterium
ACGTCAGTGAAAAACCAGCCGAAACGGCCTCAGCCACGATAATCCGAGAAGAACCCATTTTTTCAAATTCTAAGTGGAATTTCCAAGCAAAGGATTTTAATGATCTGAAGACATGGATTGAAAATTATTTGCCTCGAAAAGATGGGCTACTCTACATGGGCAATCCGAATACCTAATCTTCAACGCTTTTCTGTAATCCCTAACGAATCAGAGCTTTGATTTTGGTGTGTTCGAGGTAGTGGCCGCCTCCCCGGCGGGAGTGCTATCGGGAATTTGATCAATCGTCTCCAGAATCACCGTCGAGTTTTCGATGATCGCCAGACCGAGACGCTTGCGGGTCATTCCCTCCGAATAGATATTCTTGAATCGCTCGTCGATGAAATGCTGACCGTGCACGAGACCGATGATTTTTACGTTCCCCTCAGCATCGTGCCGGTAAACCGGACCGCCGCTGTCTCCCTCGAAGATATTGAAATCGACCAGAAACTTCGGATGGTCGGCGATCGGCGTTAGCGGGAAGTCGGCGATGCAACCGAGACGAGTGGTCGCGAAGGCCGCTGGGTTCGGCTTGAAAATCGGGGCGTGCGGATAGCCGACGCAGCGGATCAAACTTCCCGGTTCGGGCGGGTCGGCGTTCCACTGGTCTGCGGTGGGGAAAATTTCAATCGGAACCGGATCGACGCGGACGTCGTCGGGAAGATCGAGCACCAGGACGGCGACGTCTTCCTGTGGATGCTGCGTCCACAGCGGTGACTCTCCTTCGCGGATCGAGATTTTATAGGGCTTGGCTTTCCAGGTTCCATCCGCGTCCTGTTCGCGGAGGACGAGTGTGGTCGTTTCTCCCTTCATGCCGGCGAAGGCATGGGCGGCGGTAACCAGTAACAACTGACGCGCGTCTGCCTCGTCCGGATCATCTCTTAAGACCAGAAACCCGGTCCCGCTGGTCTCCGGATGCTCGAGGCGATGCGTGGCCATTACGAGGTCGGTCGGGGTGATCTCTTCCGCCGACAACGCTCGGGTACTAACAACAAGCAGCAGCAACAGAAAAACACGCATAGAACCGCTTTCCACAAAGGCTCTGGAAACTCGTTGAGGTCCCGCCTATCGTAACGAGTCCCACTATTCAATTCGACAAACTGATCTCTCCAGAGAACATTCTCATGGTCTTCCAACAACGCTTTACCATCGAAACCGAAGGTCATCGACACATGCACGATGTGACCGATCGCGTCACGAAGATTGTCGCGGAAAGCGGCATTGAAGCGCAACCGTCCACGTCTTCAACATCGGCAGCACAGGGGTCATCGGCACGATCGAATTCGAGCCGGGCCTCGAACGGGACCTCCCCGAAATCCTCGACAAACTCTTTCCCCCCAGCCGCGATTACGGCCACGAACAGACCTGGCACGACGGCAACGGACATTCCCACTTGCAGGCCAGCACACTCGGCCCCTCGGTGACAGTCCCCGTGGCGGGTGGTTCGCTAGTATTGGGAACGTGGCAGCAGATTTTCCATCTCGAATGCGACATCAAGCCGCGCCGCCGCGAAGTCGTGGTCACGGTGACGGGGGAGTGATTCGGAAAAGAGAGAGCGTTCCCAGCAACCCCGGAAAGATCATTTTCCGGGGCGAGTTTGAGTGAACCGTGATCTTCGCGAGTGCCTGTTTGAGTGGTGAATTCGGGTTGAGCAATCTGGCCGAATTCTATGGTTTGCCTGTCCGTGATGGGTGATTTCCCGGATTGACTGTCAGACAGGGAAATTCAATTCAGTCAAACATTTCAGATAAAGGTTAGACCCATGAAACTCAAAGCCCTCACGATGATTGCCGTGCTGTCAGGACTTCTCGCCACCTCCTCGTCGGAAGCGGGAAAATTCGATTTCGATCAGATTGTCAAGACCGTCAAGAACTCACAAGTTCCTCGATTGCAACACACTGGACCAGGCCACATCTCCCGACCCGGAAGTGGCAACCGCGTTGACCTTCTGCCTTATCCTCCGATCGGGGCACCACCGGTTTGTAAACCAAAACTGCCGATTAAGCCAATTTATCCTCCTCCTAACGGGGGACCACCGATCGTGAAGCCGGGAAAACCGATTTACTGTCCTCCACCGAAACAACCAATCTGTCCCCCGGTTAAACCGCCTGTTTGCATTAAGCCTCCGATTTGTCCTCCGGTGAAGCCTCCGGTCTGTATCAAGCCGCCCGTGTGTCCTCCGGTGAAACCGCCGATCGTCTGTCCTCCCCAGCCGCCCGTTTGCCCGCCGGTGAAACCGCCTGTGTGCCCTCCAGTCAAACCCCCGGTATGCGTCAAACCTCCGGTCTGTCCTCCCGTGAAGCCGCCGACCTGCTTCTGCAACGTCTGCAAGTGTCACACCTGCCAATGTGAAGATCAGCATGTCGGCTTGCCGATCAATCAACCTCCGGTTCGCGTGACTCAACTGACGTTGCTGAACAACGCCGGTGCCGACGTTCATTTCCGCTTTAACGGAGCCGAGCAGGTTGAATCGATGCCGGCAGACGACGTGGCGGTTTTTGAAAGCCGAGCGACTCAGGGAATCCAGATCGCCTACCACAACGGCCTGGAAGTGGTGCAGTACGATCTCGATCCGTCAGCTTCCTACAGCTTTGAATGGCAGGAAGACACCTTGATGCTCCTGCAAGATGAAGGACTTGGGGACAGGCTCGCACAACGCTGATCCAGCCGACTTATGAATGCTCTCAGCGAAACGGGACTCTGGAAACAGGGGCCCGTTTTTTTGTTTGAGAAAACTCAAAACTACAAACTAAATCGTCTCCCGACCTCTCACACAGAATCCTCGCCGCAGATGTAGTTGGTGCGCGTTGTTTCCAAAATGCTTAGTTGAGTAGAAGGATCGCGACCGGGAGACTCATCTTCCGTAGTGGACATCGTCAAGCGGCTTTCGTTCTCACCCTTGTTGCAACTTTCTTCAGGTCGGCAGACCGTCTCGCGGCGAATATTTGCTTTCGCTGTTTGCCAGTGATTCCGCCGTTTGGTTGCTGACTCCCGAGGGTTTTCGTATTGAGCAATTTGAAAGACATCAAGTCACAAAGTCATCAACACGTGTGGAAAACGCTCGATTTTGGCCCGATGTTTCACATCCTGCGCAGAATTTGTTTTTGTGTACTGTTTGGGACGTGAGGAGTCGGGAAACAGGATTCAGGAAACAGATATCAGTGATGTGATCTCCTTGTCTTTCTCTAGTTTCTAATTTCCAGTTTCCAGTTTCTTCTTGGCAACTGACCACGAACCACTGACGAAAAACAAAATCCAAATTTTGAAAGATCGATCTCTCTCTCTGTTGGCGACGTGAGGATTCAGGAAACGGGATTCAGGAAACAAAAATCCGTGATGTCACCTCCTTGTCGCGTTTGAAAGAAATTTCGTTGTTTCATGGCTGAACCTCGGGGGTTTCAAAGATGAGCTTTTTGCAAGACCCCATCTTTGAATCATTGAGATCTTTGGACGAAACCCGAGAGTTTTGCCCGGTTTTGAGATCGTCCGCCGCGAAATCTGAAATTGCGTCTGTCTGGGAATGGCCCGTTGTGCTGCGTTTACAGTCAATTGTGAGACCACATCAGAAGATTGGGG
>JABURQ010000159.1 GCA_014762625.1 Planctomycetaceae bacterium
CCCGAGGGTTTTCCAAGATGACAATTTCGTGAGTTGTCATCTTGTCAAGTTGTCATCTTGGAGCGAAACCCGAGAGTTTTGGCCTGTTTTGGGACCGTCCGCCGCGAAATCTGAAATTGCGTCTGTTTAAGATCCCCCCTTTGAACCACATCTGGTGTGACACGCTGTTTCATTGAAAACTGTCGGATTTTCACGTATTGGGCACTTTTCCAAGACCTAAATACGAAATACGACAATACGAGAATTGTGCTGCTATAACAGTCTCAGATCGCCTTTTCGTATTGAGGCCGGGGACGTCCCAGGTATGACACCGAACGCCCCGTTGTTTATAAACAAGCTGGCAGAACCACGAGATGTTGTGGTGGTGTCAGCAACTAGAAATTAGAAACTGGCAATTAGCAGTTCTGGCTTCGCCCTACCGAACAACATTCGACGAAACGTGGGCCGACACTCCGTGTCGGCATGTTCGACGTTGAAGGTTTCTCACTGGGGCTCTCGCTATTGCGAAGCGCCCCCGCCATCTATGTCTTGAATGGACCATGGACCACCAATCTCAACTGACGACTCACAAAAACCAACTTGCCAAAGATCGCGATGTTGAGAAGCGACGACAACCGGACGCTAGCGCGTTCCGGCTGATTTCGTCGAAGCCATATCCAACCCAATCAGCCGCTGGGCGAGCAAACTCGCGACAGCGAGTGCGTTAGAGGTTGCTTAGCCTTTCCCCACGGTTCCGTTGAAATGATTTTTTTGCACACAGTTCGCTCAAAGACGCCGGAATCCCAAATCGAGAATCCAAAATCGAATAACCCCGAACGCTAACTCTGGTAGAAACGAAAACGCAAGGTCAATTTTTGGAGTGCTCCGACTTGTCGGAGCTTTCTTTCTCCCTCCGTGCAGACTGCCGTACTCCACATCGAATGAGAATGAAAGCGGTGGCAAGCCACCGCACTCCAAATTCTCGATGCTCGCCAGTGTTTTGAAAAGTCAGCCACGGATGAAACGGCAGAAAACGGAGCCCCACGGAAGATTGGTGTTTTTTCTCCCCCTTTCCAAGGGGAGTAACTGAGGTTTCCTCGCATGGGCGAGAACGGAAACCGAAGGCGGTAGTCGTTATTTCCAAGAGGGGGTAATTTTAACGAACTTCGTAACCCCCTGTAGTCCCCCTTGGTAAGGGGGACAAAACTTGATTCACACCTTTCTCGCGCAGAGCCGCGGCGACGCAGAGAATCATAAAGAGAACGATTGCTGTTCTCAATGAATGATACCGTCATCGCCGCAGACGGAGAGATTGGGAAACACTCATCAGAGTAAATGCCCCAGATTAGCGAAGATGAGTGTCGATGAGTGTTCCTGTTTTTGAAGAAGGAAAGCGATGAAATCAGGACACTGAAAACTCGACACTGAAAACTTAAAAACTTCCACACCCACATGCCCACGCCAGCGAGGGCATGGCACCAGACACGACCGCAGAATCAGGACTCATGCGCATAAGATCTGAGCAGCCCGCAATCGGGACACCGCCAGGTGATCACGGGAAGCGATGTGCTGTGATGAAGCCTTCCGTCGCGGTCTTTCAGGTTCCCCCAGAAGGTCGTGTCGAACGGGGGAGTCCCTGGCAGCCACTTCGTGGTCGCCGTGACGCCGTGCGCCAGATCGGGGATCACCCCCGATTGCATTTCGGTTTGGCAGTCGGGGCAGAATTTAGCCTGTAACATCATCGGTCTCCTGGATCAGGGGGTTCGTATCCGTAACGCAGACTCCGACGAAAGGGATCAGCACCAAATCAACACGTCGGCAATATTTTGGAAATCCCCCCAGTCCAGGCGACCGACTGACCGACCTGAAGACTTCACCCCCCGTCCCGGTCGTCGAGCGACAACGGTATTTCCCCGAACGTGAATCGGTCCTGACCACCAGCCATCCGCTGCCGAAGTACGCGTTTGGGATTCCCTGCGGATTGGGCGCGGTTTCCGGTGCTGTCCTGGGGGGAGTGTTCGGCGTGTACGTCGAGGAGTAGGTTTGACTTTCTGACTTGCGATCACTTCAATTTCACATGTGCCACGGGTCTCTTGCCCGTGACTGAGTTCGCCACACTGGCGATCTCACTCATCCCCCGTGGATTCGTGCAGTTGGTCGATCATGGCGACGGGTTGATCCTCATCATCGACGGCGAAGACCCGGAAATCCTCACAGGGAACTTCGGGAGTCCCGTAGATCCCGGAGCCGTCCAGCACGCACGCCAGGTCTCCCAGGAATTGCTGCTGCATCGCGCGGGCAAACAGCACCAGATCCCGGGGAGCAGCACCGGCGTTCAACAACCGCTGGATCAGTTCGTGGTGATCGCTGTCCGGGTTCTCCGCCCGACGCGAAATCCAGTCCGTCTTTTCCGGATCGAGTAACAGATGATCGACCAGCGCCAGGAAGCTGAGTGTTTCCAGAATCGGCTGACCGCCGTCAATCGCCTCTGCAACAATCTCCTGGGCTTCCTCCTCCTCCCACCCGGCGGAAACGAGTCGTTGAATGGCCCACTGCCGTTTGTCGTCGTCTTGCATGGCATTCCTCCCCAGTTCGAGTCGCGTTTCATCAGGAAACCGCATGATACACGACCGTCCATCGACAGCGGCAGGGAAAGTTCTGTTTTCGATGTTTCCGTGCTGGAGATTGCAAAACACTGGCGAGACGCCAGTGGCATCCAGCGATGTTCCATCACTCACAGGTATCGCAGGTATAACTATCATCCAGTAAATCAAGGAACACACCTGCTTGGCATTTGACATGTTTGGGATGGTCGCCGGTACATAATTCCGACAGTTTCTGAACGATTCTTTCCCGTCCCGATTCACTGGCGTTGGGGGCTAGGAGTGTCATCGCATACATGGCCGTGAGGGCAACGCTGAAATCCTCATGGTCGGCAAGCTTCACAGCAACGTCAACATTGTTGTCGTTTGAGGAAAGATGAAAGAATTCAACCATCCGGCGACCCCCGGATCTGATTGTCATTCCGAGCATCGCTCCGCTGGTCTCTAACGAATACCGGAAGGCCAGAAGCAGAGCCACAATGATCAACAGTCTGACCCGGTTGCTATACTTTGGAATCTGCTGGAGTTGATCGTCTTCCATTAGCATCTCGGAGGATGTAGAGAGTTCGCGTTTCAGTGTGCGTCAGCACTAGAGGTCATTGTATCGCGGTGTAGAGCATGATGCCGGGAGAATTTCAGGATGTCCACCGATCTTTGACCTCTTGCTGACTTCGTCAGCCCCGAAAGGATCTTTCGAGGCCACCCGCGTGGCTTGCCAAAACTGCTCGCAGCAGGGGGTGATTCGTACTATACTATGCTTCAAGATTAGACTGTTTTTGTTCGTTCAGATTTGTAGGTAGATAATATGCCCTTTGAGTGGTTCATAAAAGAGCTTGAGAAAGAAGGATGGTTCAAAACCACTATCTTTCTGGTGGGATTTATGATCGGACTAGGGATTGGAACATGGTATTACCACGGCAGAGTCGAAACTGTGAAAACTCAGGTTCTTCACGGAACTTCGTGGGTCGTTTGAGCGATTGATTCCGGGAACAGGTTC
>JABURQ010000164.1 GCA_014762625.1 Planctomycetaceae bacterium
CGCCAGAACTCCCGCCACCAGCGCCAACAGCAACGGACCGATCCAGAATTGAGGATGAAATCGGGAATTCAGTTTCATGGATCGAAAGATCAGCGAGTGACAGTGCCGGCGGGTCGAGTCTGTCGTCAATTCTCACCGATGTCGGGGAGAAGTTCTATATCAATCAGACCGGAATGGAAGCAAGTTACGAGGAAACATCCGTTGAAGATTCTTCCGCCGGAGCCGGTTCCTCATCCAGGATTTCTCCCGGTGGACGCTCACCCACGAATTGATAGTAGGTGCATTGCAGCCGACCGTTGTAGAGTTTGCGGCGACGGGTCGCTTCCTGGCCGTACAGCTTTTCGAAATCCTGATTCGTGGTGATCACGTAAATCGACCAGGTTTTCAAATGGCCCAGCGTCCGGCCCATTTCGCGATACAGCTCATCGACTTCGTCGTTCGTTCCGATCCGTTCGGCGTAGGGAGGATTGGTGACGATGACGCCGTAATCCTTTTCGAGTTCGATATCCTCGAACGGACGATGAAGGATCTGCACGATATCGGAGACCCCGGCCTGAAAGACGTGGCGTTTGGCCTGTTTGACGGCTCTTTTATCCGCATCGCATCCCAGAATCGGCACGGAGATTTTTCGATTTTGCAGATCCTTGGCTTCCTCGCGAACATCTTTCCAGAGTTCTCGGGGGAGTTGCGGCCAATCTTCCGCGATGAAGTAGCGGTTGAGACCGGGAGCGGTGTTGGTGCCGATCATGGCCGCTTCGATCGGAATCGTCCCCGTTCCGCAGAAGGGATCGATGAAGGGTCGCCCCGGTTTCCAGAAACTCAATAACAACATACCCGCCGCGAGAGTCTCCTTGATCGGCGCAATACCCTGCATATCGCGATAGCCCCGTTTGTGTAATCCGGGGCCGGAGGTATCGAGCGTGATCGAGGCCGTGTCCTGATACATGTGAATATTCACTTTGTATTCGGGACCGGTCTCCTCGAACCAGTGGCGATTGTGGAACTTGCGCAGACGCTCGACGATTCCCTTCTTGACGGTCTTCTGGCAGGTGGGCGTATGATGGAGCTTTGAATGGACCGACTTACCGGTGACGGGGAACTTCGCATCGACGGCGATCCATTCCTCCCACGGCAGGGCTTTGACCCGTTCGAACAGATCGTCGAAATCGGTCGTCTCGAAACAGGCCAGTTCGACCACGACCCGGTCGGCGGAACGCAACCATAAATTCGCGCGGGCGATGTCCCGCACGGTGCCCGTGAAACGGACTTTGCCGTCCTCAACCCGGACATCTTCATAACCGAGTGCCTGGAGTTCGCGCGCGGCGACTGCTTCCAGACCGAATGTCGTGGTCGCGATGAGAGTGAGAGTATCCATGAAATGACTGTCGCGCGGCTGCGCCTTGGCGGAAAGAAAATAAAAATCGGGGAACCTTTTAGTGTATCGCTTTCAATCAGCGAGACAATGCCGACGGAAGGCTCGAAGCTGGAAACCGACGATCGAATCCCCCCTTTAGCAGCCCGTTGAAAAACTCAATTTTGCTGCGAATGGATTTTTGAGCTGAGTCACCTCGTCACAAATTCTCGATGAATCATGGGATTCACCTGCGAATTTCTTCCTCGTGCTCATCTCAAAACTCTCATTCTCGCGGACAAATCCGTTTCTCAACACGCTGCTAGGGTCCCAATTCTGATATGCTGTCCATCTGATTCCAATTTCTTTCAAGGACTCTGTCATGTTCGGCGGTCGTGCATCTCTGAAATCTCTGACGGCTACCTGTCGATCGCTCGGTTCGATGCTGGATGCGGGCGTGGACGTTAAAAAAGCGTTCGAGATCAGTCGGAACAAACTTTCCGATTCCTCGATGCGGAAAACACTGGAGGATATCGAGACGCAGATTCGTTCCGGATCGGATATCTCCGCGGCGATGGAGGATCACGCCGGCTTTCTGCCGAGGCTCATGATTGACATGGTCAACGTGGGCGAACAAACCGGTAGCCTTCCGGAAGTTCTGAGCAGCCTCGCCGATCATTTTGAAAATCGACAACGGCTTCGCCGGGACTTTTTATCGGTGATCGCGTGGCCCTGCATTCAATTTGTCGCGGCGGTATTGATCATTGCGTTACTGATTGTCGTGCTGGGTGTGGTGGCGGAGACGCGGGGGGGAGAATCGATTGACGTTCTCGGCCTCGGTCTCGTCGGTCCGAAGGGAGCCATCATCTGGCTGACGTCGGTCTTCGGGAGCCTGCTTGCAGTTTATATCGGCTATATGTTGATCAATCGTTCCATCGGCGGGAAACAGACGTTCGATTCGTTCCTGTTACAGGTTCCCGTGCTCGGAGCCAGTATGCGGGCCTTCGCGGTCGCCCGATTTTCGTGGGCCTTCTCGCTGACGCAGCAATCGGGCATGTCGATCAAACCCTCGATCGAGACGAGCTTTAAGGCAACTGCCAACGGCGCATTCATCAAACAGACCGGCCAGGTCTGGGCCGATCTGCAACATGGAGAATTCCTCGGCGAAGCGTTGCGGAAGACCGGCCTCTTTCCCGAAGAATTTGTGGAAACGGTTCAGGTCGCGGAAAACACGGGGACGGTGCCGGAACAACTGGCCCGACTCTCTCCCCAATTTGAAGAGGAGGCGCGTCGTAAATTGAGCATGCTGGCGACGACGCTCGGTTGGCTGGTGTGGTGTTGTGTGGCGGTGTTTATTATCGTGCTGATTTTCAAAGTCGCCCAGATTTATCTGGGAGCCCTCGAACAGGCCGGACGTCCCATCTGACTGACGTTGAACGATTTGCCCGTCACGGTTTCGATGGCAGTACAACAAAATGGGATGGCAGTGTAATGAATTGTGATGCAGCGTAGTTAATTTGGGTGATACTGGCGGCTTGTCCGCCAGTGAGATTACCAATCTCAAACTGATTTCCTGACGATGAAACAAAAGCGAAAGCGAATCAAGCATCTGCATACGCCGGGAGATTGTCATGAACTGACATTTTCCTGCTACCAGAATCGTTCTTTGCTCACTGAGGATCGCTGGCGTCTGAAGTTTTGCCGACAATTGGAACGAGCCAACCTGGCTTATCAAATGGAATTGATTGCCTTTGTGGTAATGCCCAATCATGTTCATCTTCTCGTTTATCCTGTCGAAAGCGATCCCCAGATTGACAACTATCTGTTTGCCATCAAACGCCCGTTCTCCTATCGCATCAAACAGGAACTCGCACAATCCAATCAACAACTTCTTGAAGAGTTGACCATTCGCGAACGCCCCGGCAAGCTCAGTTTTGGGTTTTGGCAGGAAGGCCCCGGCTACGATCGGAATCTTGATACCGAACAAGCAGTGCTGGCATCCATAGAATATTTGCATCTTAACCCTGTGCGAAAGAAGTTTGTGACCCAGGCTCGTGATTGGAGATGGTCGAGTGCGCAATGGTATGATTCCGGTGGAGAACTCGGTGATCCGGCTCTGCCCACCATCCATGGTTTGCAAGCAGGATTTTTTACAGAGGTTCGTGATTAATGCAGAAGAACTTACACTGGCGGACAAGCCGCCAGTGCCACCCCCCCTCCCTCCC
>JABURQ010000050.1 GCA_014762625.1 Planctomycetaceae bacterium
AGGTACGATCCAGACTGGGGATCATCGACTATTTGTCTTTGACTCGTTCCAGCGTTTTCATGGTGGGGGTGAATTGCAGGTCGTGGAGACCGACCGGCAGCTCGACATCCCGTTCGATCTCTTTCTGGCTGCTGGTGAATTTGGGAATGATGGCGTCTTTCTCACCGGGGAAAAAGCCGCGCCGGACCACTCCGATTGGAACATAATAAAACGCCAAACGCTGGGCGACCTGCGGAGCGGGAGCTCCCAGTGTCAGACTTTCCAGAAACGGCAGCGACAGAGCCGCCCCGCCGAAGCCTTGCAGAAATGCGCGTCGAGAAAGATCGTACATGCCTAATCACTCGTGGTTGATGTGGGTGTGGTTCTGTTTTCAGGTCCGGCATCGGCGATACCGGGATTGGTTTTAGTTAAAAATGGTTCGCTGAGAACGAGTTGATGAATCAAGGATTTCATTTTGTACTCTTCGGCGATCGTCTCCGAGACAATCCGATCGAGCGCGGGAGAATCCGCGGCCGTTAATTCGCGGGCCA
This sequence comes from Planctomycetaceae bacterium, assembly GCA_014762625.1. GTDB lineage: Bacteria > Planctomycetota > Planctomycetia > Planctomycetales > Planctomycetaceae > JABURQ01. Next base: position 531 of record JABURQ010000050.1, read on the forward strand.
GCGCAAACGACAGCATATGCCCGGCAAACGCGCGCGTGAAGCGATCTTTTTCTTTCAGTATTGCGTCTTTGAATTCAATAACGTTCGTGAACTTGTGTTTGCGGAACAGCATACCGCTGGGATCGACCTCGCGACCGTTTTTATATTTGTCCCGCCAGCGTCCAATCGGATCGAAATTTTCGACCGCGAAACCGAAGGGGTCAATCTTCTCGTGACATCCCGCACAGTCGGCACGTTCGCGATGGAGCGCCAAACGTTCGCGGAGCGTCAACTTGGCTTCCTCGCCTTTGGGCTTTTCTTCCAGAGGCGGGACATCGGCGGGAGGCGGTTCGGGCGGATCGTTAAAGATCACGGCGGCAATCCAGGCGCCGCGCGTGATCGGTTTCGTCTCTTCCAGACCGGCGTTCATCGACATGATGGCGGCGTTCGTGATGACTCCCCCTTCACGACGATTTATGATGGGTACGCGTCTCATCGTGACCACAGTGGGAGGACTCAACTTGCCGACATTCTTCTTGCCATACCAGAGTTGTTCCATGCGGGCGGAACGATAACTGAAATCGGAGTCGATCAGGTCGATAATCGAGCGATCTTCGATCAACACCGTCTCGAACAGTAACAGCGGTTCGAGCATGAGGTGCATGCTGCTGCGGTACTTGGAGAAGTAATACTCGGGAAATTTGTCGCGATTGGGGACGGCGGAAATGATTCGTTCCAACTGCAGCCACTGCGATGGGAAGCTGTCGCAGAAGCGTTTCAGTTTCTCATCTGTGAGCATTCGATCGACTTGGGCCGACAGCACCTCCGGTTCACTCAATTTCTTCTCGGCCGCCAGTTCCAGTAACGTCTGGTCGGGAATACTCCCCCACAAGAAGAACGATAACCGTGACGCGAGTTCGTAATCGTCAATCGGCTCGGCGGTCGCGTTCTCGGCGGCGGTTTCGTAGAGATAAAGAAACCGGGGGGACGCAATCGCGGCGGAGGCGGCGGCTTTCATCGCATCGGTGAACGTCTCGCCCGCGTCAATTTGTCTGACAACGAATTGTTAGTAGCGGGCGAGACGTTCGTCCGTCGGAGGACGACGAAATGCGCGGGTGAGAAATTGATGCAGCCTCTCCCGAACGACCGATTCCGACGCCTGAGTTCCTGCCGGGGAGAGAAAGAACTCTTTCCAGATGCCGACCGACTGCGGTCCGAAATCGGGGCTCTCGACGATGGAACGGCTGAGCGTCATGAAGGCTTCCAGCAACAACGGCGATAGAGACAGATGATCTCCCTGGTTGTCGTAGCCGTGTTCGGCGCGCAGATCCTGAGGAAACGGCGCGACTCCAGCAAGTCGTTTTTCGATCAGCTGGGATTTGCCGAGAGGGCGACTACCGACCTGTACCACGTCGGGCATCTTGCCGGTCGCCGGTTGAAAATAGTTGCCATGCTCGCGGGCCATTTTCTCAGGCAAGGTAAAAACAACACGATTGAGTTGAAACAAATCTTCGACGGCGTTGCTGTACTGAAAGCGATTCATCCGTCGCAGAGGAGTCTGCGGATATTTCTTCGCCTGAATCACGGTTTCATTCAGAGTATGTTTGAAATAGAGAACCAGGGCGCCTCGCGTTTTGGAATCGAGGACCGGTTCGTCTTCGGGTGGCATGGCTTCATATTCAAGGGCGTCAATCAGCGACTGTAGCAGTTCCGGATTTCGTTTCAGGTCGGCAACCTGTTTGATCTCGAACAGGTTCGCCTTTCCTTCTACTCGGTCGGTCTTGCCGTGGCATTTGACGCAATGTTGCGCGAGCGTCGGTCGGACGAGAGTCTGGAAAGTAGGCTCGTTTTCCGTGGCGTTAACGGTTCCTGAGATGACGAGGAACAGCAGACTGAGACTTCGCGCAAATCGTGCAATCATAGGGACGAACAGACGTGGGGAGATAAAAGGCAGGGACGCAGTCACATTTGTGGGCCACATTCATCGCAAACAGCTGGAGCATCATTTTAACACAGAAGGATGGGAACCGATAATGGAATTTCTTGCTCGAAGGCGCGAAAAACAGTCGTAACATCCTCTGCTGTCTACATTTATTCGTCTTTGATAACCGCTTTGGCCTTGCGATCTCCCACGCGAAAGTATCCCAGCGGTGTTTCTTTTTCATCCGTAATCAACCAGACGGCTCCCGGCCGCGTCTGCTGGGACTGCCGATCCCCGGGGGGAATGTCGGCGAAATACTTTTGACCACCTTCACGATCGCGCCAGAAGAGTTTGACGGTTCGTTCGGATTGATTGAGAAAGTGGACCGGAAAGGTGCCGCCGTCCGGTTTCGAGACGGGAATATCTTTGTCGCCCGCGGGATGCCATTTGAGAGAAGTCAACGATTTGATACTCGGTTCCGGTTTGGGAGCAAACGTTTCCGGCACCAACTTGCGAAGCTCCGAGAGTTTGGGGGCATGTTCCGGTTGGTTGGCCAGATTCGTCCACTCATACGGATCATTGACGATGTTGTAGAGTTCTTCATCGCCACCCGAGTAATGAATGTAACGCCAGTCTTCGGTGCTGATCGCGACGCTTCCCCGGTCACCGAGGAATGTGTAAGAGGCATGCGGCCAATCGGCATTCGGATTTTTTAACAACGGCACGAGACTCGGACCATCGTGGTGTCCGACTGCTTCGTAGCCGCAAAGTTGCAACAATGTCGGGAAGAGGGAGAGAAGATTGACCGGCTGGTTGCAGACAGACGGTGTTGTCCCTTCAGGAAATGAGGGAGTCCCTTTCGGCACACGAATCATGAGTGGCACACGAGTGCAACGACGCCAACCGGTGAATTTCTGCCAGTGCTGTTTCTCGCCGAGGTGCCAGCCGTGGTCGGACCACAGCACAACGATGGTTGTCTTTGCATGAGGGCTTTTTTCCAACGCATCGAGGACACGACCTAACATGGCATCGGCGAAGTGAATGGAAGCCAGGTAACCCTGAATTCCTTTCTTCCACTGGTTTTCTTTCTGGATATGTGCGAAGTATCGATTGGGGCCGCGTTTTTTCCCTTCGGGAGGAAGATCATCGAGGTCGTCCGATTTATAGCCGGGAGGAAGCTGAATCGATTCCAGCGGAAACGGTTCGAAATATTTCTTCGGGACAAACCACGGTTCGTGAGGTCGATAAATACCGCACGCGAGGAAGAACGGCACGTTCCGTTTGATCTGCAGCTGTTCGTCGACCCATTTGGTGACCAGAAAATCGCCCCCGTACTCATCGTCGGTTGCGTCGAGCGGACCCCAGTCGGTTTCTACATACTGCCAGGGACCGCCTTTCGGTAAAGAGAGTGGTCGTTTTTCGGGATAGAGCGTTCGCGGGAATGGATTCTCCCCTTTGGCTTCCGGATAATATTCCGTCCAGGAATCAGCATCGATAAAGTAATGCAACATTTTGCCGGAACCCGAGGCATGATAGCCGTGCTTCATGAACGTCTTCGGCATGATCTCGGCGTCGGGAAGAATTTCGCGCATCTGCTGGCCGTTATCGTAGAGTCCCGATCGATGCGGCGACATGCCGGTCATGATCGAGGTCCGCGAAGGGTTACAGGCGGGCGCGGGACAATGCGCGTTCGTAAATAGAACGCTCGACTTGGCGAGTCGGTCGAGGTTGGGAGTGATGGTTTGCGGATGACCGCCCATGCAGCCGATCCAGTCATTCAGATCGTCCATGGCAATGAACAGAATATTGGGCGGTGAGAGTTGTGCAGAGGTTGGTGTCGTGGGGACTTCGGGTTTCGGTTTGGGGATCGTTGACCATAATTGGTTGGACAACGAATCAATAAGCTTCGGTTTCACATCATCGGCGATGTTTTGATTCTCGTCGGGATCGGTCTCGTGGTCGTAGAGTTCGACCTCTGCCAGTTCGAACGTTTCGCGGTTTAACCATTCGATATAGCGATAGCGGTCGGTCCGCATCGCGTAGCCCATGTAATGTTTGCCGTCATAATGGTGGATGTACTGGCTGATCGCCGCCTGCTTGTGTTCCGAGGCGGGATTTTTCAGCACCGGCTTGAGACTCTTTCCCTCCAGTTCCTCCCGAAGCGGCAGTCCCGCCAGGTCGCAGAGAGTCGGATAGATGTCGACGAATTCCGTCAGAGCGTCGCACTTTTGACCGGCAGATTTCGAACCCGGCACGCGAATGATGAGCGGTGTATGGGTGTCTATTTCGTGGTTGGTTTGTTTGCACCAGCCGTTATGCTCGCCCAGTTTCCAACCGTGATCGCTCCAGAGAACGACGATCGTTTCCTCTTCGAGTTCGAGCGATTTTAATTCATCAAGTAAACGTCCGACGTGTGTGTCGATCATTGAGATGGAGGCATAGTAACCATGCTTGAGGGCGCGTTGACGGTCTTCTGTCAGCGAGCCTTCAAAGAGTGACGGCGTATCGGCGAAGTCCCAATAATCGCGGAGCTCGTAGAGGCCTCCCTGGTTTCGATCTCCGAAGGCGAACTCGGGGGCACCTTCGGGAAGATATTGATTGTCGGCGAGCGGAATGGTGTCCCGGTCATACAAGTCCCAATATTTTTTCGGAACCACGAACGGCAGATGCGGTCTCACAAATCCGGCTGCCAGAAAGAAAGGTTTGTCCTGTTGAGATAATTCCCGCATGGCCGAGATCGCCTGATCGGCGATACCGCCGTCGATGTGTTGCGAGTCGGGGATGTCGAGCGCTTCAAGCGCCTGGGCTCGCATCCGTTGAATCTTGGCGGGAGGCTTGCCGTCCGCCTTCATCTGCTGGCGGTATTTTTTGTGCTGCTGTTTGGCTTCTTCCGACCAGAGTTGTGTCTCTTTCGGCCATTCGTGAGGTTGATCCCACGACTGATTATCGGGCCAGGGATTGTGAAAGATTTTGCCGAAGGAAACAGCGGTGTATCCATGTTCGCGAAAGTGCTGCGGAATTGTGACCGCGTCGGGGGTTGTTTCTCGAAAGCGAGTCGGCAGATCCCAGACCTTCGTCGTGTCGGGGCGCAAGCCGGTCATCACCGCCACTCGCGAGGGATTGCAGACGGACACTTGCACATACGCCCGCGTGAAGGTGACCGCCGACTCGGCGAACTCATCGATCCGCGGCGACTTGATTTCGTCGACGCCGTAACAGCCGAGTTCACAACGCAGATCGTCCACGGCAATAAAGAGCACGTTTGGCTTGGCAGCCTCTGCGATTGAGAAGGCCGAACCGATCAGAACACATAAACAAGCCAGGATTCGCTGCATGAGGGCACCTTTTATTTCGAGTACAAAATCATTGTACTCGCTCTCACCACTCGATCAAGATCCTGGTAGACACTTACCTGGCGGCGGAGGTCCAGCGTTTCCGCTGGGTCTTTTCGAAACGCACATTGGTATCGTTAGACGCATTGAGCCCTTGGCGAGTGGCACCGCGGGCGATCAATTCTTCCAATTGCTTCGTCAGTCGTTTCACGACTTCCGGATGAGACTCCGCGAGGTTTTCTGATTCATCAATGTCGTCCGCCAGATTGTAGAGTTCGGCGACGGTCGGCTTGCCGCGCGACGGTTCCAGTCTGCCGTTTCCGAGTTTGTAGACGAGCTTCCAGTCGCCGTCCCGGTAGGCGAATTCCCCGAAGTTGGAATGATTCACGACCGACGACCTGTTATGAGGAGAATCTTCACCCCGCAAGGCAGCCAGAAAACTGAGACTATCTTCCGCGCCGTCGCTGGGGAGATTCGCATCAATCACTTCCGCACAGGTGGCAAAGAGATCGGTCAGGCAGACCATCTGGTCGCTGGAGGAACCGGCGGCTACTTCTCCCGGCCAGCGAACCACGAGCGGCACCCGATGTCCGCCTTCCCAGATGTCTCCCTTATGCCCTCGATAGGGACCGCTCGGCAGGTGTCCTGCTTTGATCAGGTCGGGCCAGCCGGTGTAGTGCGAGTGGCCGTTATCGGCGGTGAAGATGACGAGGGTGTTTTCTTTGAGTCCGGCGTCGTCGAGGGCTTTGATAACTTGTCCCACCGAGAAGTCGGTCTCCATCACAAAGTCGGCGATCGGAGCGATGCCGCTTTTTCCGGCGAACAGCTCATTGGGAACGACCGGTTCGTGGGGAGAGGTCATCGAGAAATAGAGGAAGAACGGCTGGTCGGTATTAGCCTGTTGCTGGATGTAATCGACAGCCTTTTCCGTAATGGTGGGCAGGATCGGTTTGAGTGACCAACCAGGAGGAGCGGGCGCTCCCTGAAACCGACCTGGAAGAACGATGCCTTCGGACTTGTCGAGTTTGAATGTTTCCGTTGGTGCGACTGTGAACCGTCGATTTTCAATGAATCCGAACGGCGGCAGGTTCGGGAGATCGACGCCGAAGTAATAATCGAAACCACGATCGACGGGACCGCCGGGAATCTCGCCGGTGAGTTCCCACTCCATTTCCCATTGGCCGTTTCGCTGTTCGGTCATTTTACTTTTCTGGGGACCGGGCCAGTCCCAGCCGAGATGCCATTTACCTACGCAGGCGGTGTGATAACCATTCTTTTGCAGCAGACCCGGCAACGTCGGGCGGTCGGCGGCGATCAGCGGAGGTTCGTACGCCGCGATCACCCATTCTTGTAATCGGGTTCGCCAGTTATAGCGTCCGGTGAGCAATCCATATCGCGTCGGAGAACAGACTGCCGACGAACTGTGGGCATCCGTGAAGCTCATGCCTTCCGAGACGAGTTTGTCGAGATACGGCGTCGCGATTTTGTTCTCGGGGTAATGGGCCTGAATGTCGCCGACGCCAAAATCATCCGCAAGAATGACGACGATGTTCGGTTTGTCGGCGGCCGAGAGTGAAACGAAGGGAAGTAGTGTCCAACAGATAAACGCCAGATGTCGCATAACGTTTTCCAATTTCAGTCCAGATCAACCAATCCTCATTATCTAGAGTACGACTTTACGACTAATAATCTTCCCCATTGAGACTGTGAATCACCGAGGTCTGCCATTGTTCCAGTGATTCGGTCATCGATTTGACACGATCGGGATACTGATCGACCAGGTTCGTTTCTTCGTTGCGGTCTTTTTCCAGATTGAAAAGGTAGTATGTAAATGGGTTCTCGTTTTCCTTTTTATTCGGCTGACGTAGCAGTTTCCACGGCCCCTCCATCCAGGCGGACGAGCCGCGATAGTCATCCAGTTCGTACTGCTTGATTTCGGTTCCTTGTTTGGTGACATCAACCCCCGGTTTCGCGCCGGTTTCCTGTTCTTTTTTCAATGCCGCCATGAGTTGGTCCGCGCGGACTCCCTGTCCACCGATGCTGTAATCCCAAAAGCCCATCGGCTTATCGCGCTGGAACGGCTTTCCTTCGATGAGCGGCAAGATCGAAACGCCATCGAGGACCGGTTGATCTTCGATCTGGATTCCTAGTAGATCGACGATCGTCGGATAGATATCAATCGTGTTACAGGGAACATCGGTGATGCGGTTTTTGGTGATCACACTGGGCCATTCGATGATTGCAGGAACTCGAATTCCGCCTTCCCACAGAGTTCCTTTACTGCCGCGTAACCCGCCCGTTTTACCTGGGTTACGAGCCCCGTTATCACTGGTGTACCAGAGCAGGGTGGAGTCGGCGATCCCGAAGTGCCCGAGCTCTTTCCTCAATTTGCCCATCGCATTGTCGATGCCGGTCAGTTCTCCCAGATAGTTGGCGACGTTTTTCTTCTGCTTTGGATACAGCGATCTGGTTTCATCGCTGGCGATGTGGGGTGAATGGGGGGAGCCGAACCAGATCACCGCCAGAAACGGACGATCCTGTTGGACCTGATCCCCGATGAAGTCGAGTGCCGCATCGACAGTCACCATCGAACTTTCGCCGGGATAGCGTTTGACGATGCCGTTATGGCTCAGCAGAGGATCGTTGTCGTAGAAGTTGGGCGCCGAGACCCAAACATCAAACCCACTATTGCCGGGGGAAGCGGGGCTTTCCGCGCGACACGAGCCGAGATGCCATTTACCGAAATGCCCGGTCGAATAACCGGCCTTCTTGACGGCTTCCGCGAGAGTGATTTCCTGCGGCCTTAACGGGTATCCCCATTTGAAGCAACCGAATCGATTTGGGTGTCGTCCGGTCATCACACTGCCCCGTGTCGGCGAACAGACGGGAGCTGCCGAGTAAAAGCGATCGAACCGCAACCCGGTTTTCGACATCGAGTCGAGGACGGGGGTCTTCACGAGTTCATTGCCGTAATAGCCGACGTCACCGTATCCCTGATCGTCGGCCATACAGAGGATGATATTCGGTTTGTCGGCGGCTGAAAGAGACAGCGTGCCGATGAAAAGCAGAAGAGTGGTCCACAACAGTCGCATAACGTCACCTGATGGAAAGAGAAAAGGTCATTCCGGAAGCGTTCATCTTACCGCGCGGCGTCGCGTGAGAAAAGAAGTTGCCGCGAGAGCAACAGACAATGTGATATCCGGTCGAAACGAAGTTTTTCTGGCCTTTGGTTGTGTAAGGGATTACAAATCAACAAAGCAGATTATTTCCTGATCAGAAAAACAGATGTCACACTCGAATAAGAATGCTCCGAATGTTTCGCCACGTTGGAGAACTATCTGCGGATGGATCCTTTCCCCGATAGCGTTTCTGATGTTCGTCGCGGGGGTTGGCTTCTTCCTCGACAAAGATTTCTTCGAAGACTTCTCCGCTCTGAACATCTTGTTTTACGTTTCCTGGTCGGTGTTCTGGTCAGATGGGCTGGAAAAAGCCAGAGTCGATCCGCAGAAAAAGAAAAATATGGAAATCGGATGTCTGCTCTGGAGTGCAATCTTTTGGGGCATCGCTTTAGTTATGTTCTGGGCTGGATTTTTATCAGACGAGAATCCACAGACGAGTCCAGAGAACGGCGGGGAGGTCACTGAGAGCCTGGAGTCCGGCGAGTAATGGCTTGACTCCCTGAGCCACTTTCCCGGAAGATTAATCTTTCTTACAAGAATAATCCGGTCCCAGGAGATGTCGTCGATGAGTTTGTTCCACAGAGTGTTTGCAATGTTTCTTGTGCTGGGACTTTGTATTGTCGGCGGTGTCTGTTCGGCTCAAACCACATCTCCCGTTTCGCAACCGGTCAGCCTGAAGGCGGCTGATTATTCCGGAATCGCGGAGGTCTTTGAAGCGGAACGGTCGGCGGGACGGATCAGCGGGGCGGTTTCATTACTTGCCAATCAGAACGAAATTCTGAATCTAACAACGGTCGGCCTCGCCGATCTCGAAGCAGAACGCAAGATGACCGAAGAGACGTTGTTCTGCATCGCGTCGATGACGAAACCGATCACGGCGACCGCATTTATGATGTTGGTGGAAGAAGGGAAGGTGTCGGTCGATGATCCCGTTTCCAAATACATTCCGGAATTCGCTGACATCAAACTCACATCCGGAGAAACTCCCGAGCCGGTGACGATTAAACATTGCCTCACCCATACGTCCGGGCTCTACGGCGATCAACGCGTTGTCGGTTCGCTCGAAGAGCATATGAAGGTGCTGGTGGAACGCGGTCTTGCGTTCCCGCCGGGAGAGAAGTGGCAATACAGCCCCGGTCTCAATGTCTGCGGTCGGATTATTGAAATCGTTTCGGGAGAGCCGTACCACGAATTTCTGGAGCAGCGAATCTTTGGCCCTCTGGAGATGAAAGACACGACGTTCTTCCCGACTCCCGCCCAACAGAAACGATTGGCTCACGTTTATCAGCCAGGAGAAACAGAAGGGACCTTAGCTCTCGGCGAACATTGGCTCACTGATTTCTCGGACGAACGCGTCGCCAATCCGTCCGGTGGATTAGTCTCCAAAGCGGCGGATCTGGCGAAATTTTATCAGTGCGTTCTGAACGGAGGAACGCTCGGCGATACGACCATTCTCTCCGAACCGACCGTCCGTCAGATGACCACTTTGCAGACCGGCAAGATCGAAACCGGATTCACTCCCGGAAATGGATGGGGGCTGGGATGGATTGTGACCCGCGAGCCGCAAGGTGTGACGGCAATGTTGTCACCAGGAACGTTCGGCCACGGCGGATTGTTCGGAACGCAGGGCTGGATCGACCCCAAGCGCAACATCATCTTTGTGATGCTTATCCAGCGACAAGGCTTCGGCAGCGGTGATGCTTCCGAACTGCGAAAGGATTTCCAGCAGGCTGCCGTCGATGCGTTGAAGTAATCGTCGTCCGGTCGGTGAGTTTCACGCCGCGCGGCGTCTGCGCATGGAACCTTTGACGATTCCCCGGTTGGAGCCGTCCAGAAAATCGACCAGCGGTTGCAACACATCCGAACAAGGGTTTTGCGTAAGCATGGCGATCACTTGCCCCAGCGGCAGCGACTCGCGATACATCAGGCGGTAGGCTTCCTTGATCTCTCCCCGTTCCTCGGAACTGAAACCGGCTCGTTTCAGTCCGACGACATTGATGCCGACCACATGGCCGTCGTGATTCGTCAGCGCGTACGGCGGAACGTCCTGGACGATGGGAGCGACTCCCCCGAGCATCGCCATCTTGCCGATGCGGACGAACTGATGCAGGGCGGTGTTTCCAGAGATGACGGCTCTGTCACCGACGGTCACATGACCTCCCAGAAGACAACCGCTGATCAATATGCAGTCTTCACCGACGGTGCAGTTGTGTCCGACGTGTGCGTTCGACATCAAAAAGCAGCGGTCGCCGATCGTGGTGGTGGTACCCTCTCCGGTTCCCCGGTGGATGGTCACGCCCTCGCGCAGAATGCAATCGTCTCCGACCGCAACGTAAGATTCTTCGCCGTGGAAATTTTTATCCTGGGGAACTTCACCGATCACCGCGTGTGAGAAAATGGTGCAGCGTTCACCGATCGTCGTATGACCGGTGATAACGGCCGAGGCTTTGATTTCAGTGCCGGCTCCGATTTTCACGGGACCTTCAATGACAACAAAAGGGCCGATTGTCACGTCTTCGGCAAGGGTCGCTCGTTCGTCGATAATGGCGGAGGGATGAATGCTCATCAATGAACCTTCCGTGGCTCGGGGTATCTCTGTGAGGGAGGGCGTGTTGCCCCATGATTTGGCGCGGCGGAATTGTCTGCATTTCTCTGAATTCGGTCAATAGCAAGGTTTTGTGAGATTTCGAGTGAGCTTGCTTTCCTGTCGGCGTCTTCAATTTAATTAGACTCCAGGAATTTTGTTTTTTGTGGGAACTCCGGTGAAGCGATGGGCGTCTCGGGCAGGGCAGAGCTAATCTATCTCCCTCATCTAAAAATTGTCTTGATTGCGGATTCCGCCCTGAGTAGTGTCAATTCATTCAATATCACATCCGGCCCTCCTCTATTCTGGCCATACAACATGAACGAACAAGTAGCGGATCAACTTTCGTCCGATGACGTGCAGCAAATTGAAAAACTGGGACAGGCCCACGATCGACTCAAAGCCGAACTCGGCAGAGTAATCGTCGGACAACAGGACGTGATCGACCGACTGTTAATTTGTCTGTTCGCCCGTGGGCACGGCTTATTGATGGGGGTTCCCGGACTCGCCAAAACTCTGCTGGTGAGCAAGTTGGCGGAAACGCTCTCGCTCAATTTCAATCGGATCCAGTTCACACCCGACCTGATGCCGATGGATATTACCGGGACCGACATTTTGCAGGATAACGCCGAGGGACGACGGGAGTTCGAGTTTGTTCACGGTCCGGTGTTTGCCAACATCGTGTTGGCGGATGAGATCAACCGCGCCCCCCCGAAAACGCAGGCGGCGATGCTCGAGGCGATGCAGGAGTACCGCGTCACGGTGTTGGGGAAAGTCTATCAACTGGAACGGCCTTTCCTGGTTTTGGCGACACAGAATCCCGTGGAACAGGAAGGGACATATCCGCTTCCGGAAGCCCAACTCGACCGTTTCATGTTCCTCATCAAACTCGATTATCCGACGGAAGAAGAAGAAATTCGCATCGCCTATACCACCACGGGCGAAGAATTTCCGGAACTCGATCACATTATGAATGGAGAAGAAATCCTGCAGTTTCAGCAGTTGACGCGTCGAATTCCCGTTCCGGATCATATCTATCAATTCGCCGTCAAACTCGTGCGAAAAACAAGACCGGAGAGCGACGATGCTCCCGATTGGCTGAAGCCTCTCGTTTCCTGGGGCGCGGGACCGCGCGCGGTTCAGTATCTGATTCTCGGCGGAAAGACCCGCGCGGCGTTGAACGGGCAATACATGGTTCGTCGCGAGGATATCCAAGCGGTGGCGGCACCGGTGTTGACCCACCGCATGATCACCACATTCGCCGCTCAAAGCGAAGGAATCGACACCGACCAGATTGTGGCTCGGTTGTTGGAAGAGTCCAGCGAGGAAGCGTGAGCGTAATACGCTCTTCCAGAAATAGAAACGCGAGGGATTTGATGCGTTTTCGAGGGCTTCATCTGATGGCCAGCTTGATCGTGCCGTGGTTAATTGCGGTTTCGATCTCTTCACTCTGCGCGCAGGATTTTGTGAATGAACAACAGACGCGTTTGCAGAAAGCGTTTGCTGCCACCGACGCGGACGGCAGCGACATGATCGAGCGTGAAGAATATCTGAAACGCCAAGGAGCAAAAGACATTCTGGCTCGCGATTTTCAGTTATTCGACTTCGACGGGAATGAAGTCTTGAGCCTCGCCGAGTTTTCCTGCACGCCGGGTGTTATTCATCCCTCATTACGAGGCCCCATTCCCGACCCGATTGAAGGATTACGCTTGGTGGCGCTCGATGCGCTCGAACAATCTTTTCCGAATTGGAGCGACAATCCCGACCGTGAAGTCTCGGCTCAAAGTTTCGTCATCGATTACAACGCGTCACTTTCTCCCGAGAACAAACGCATCTATAGCGGCACGTTGAAAGCGATGGTCGATCAGGATCGCGACAGTCAGGTGAACTGGGAAGAAGCGGTTCGATTTGTCGAAATTCAACTCGGCGTCCGGGCTCCTGACGGGACTCCGCTGCGCGAATCCTCGGGGCGAATTCTGTTTTATCCTCGTTTTGTCTGGCACGATGCCGATCACAATAACTCCGTTTCCCGCGAAGAGTATCTTGCAAAAGATACGAGTCAAAACAAACAAGACAATTTCAAACAAAATGATCTCGACGGAGACGGAAGCATCACTCTCGAAGAATCAACGGCTCCTCAGGGAAATTATTACGAGGATCCGATTCTCATGTTTCGGCGCAACGATACCGATCTCAACACTCTCGTCAGCCGCGAGGAAATGCAAAAGCAGCTTCCCGAACATCGTCACCCATTGATTCCAACCGTTTATCAGCATTTCGACGCGGATCAGGATGGCGCGATTACGCTTGCCGAATACCGGATGTCTCCGTTGGGGAATCCGGTTTGTCCCTGGTGGTACATTTTGACCGACTCCGACCGCGATCGAAAACTGGTCTTCGAAGATTTCAAATATCGCTATTACGAAAATCGTTTGCTCTGGCGATTTTATTTCGCGCGTTTTGATACCGACGGCAACAACGCACTGACTACTGATGAGTTTCCTTTCAAAACGTTACCGCCGCAATCGCTGCATAAAATGAATCTGGCGACGCACGAGATCGAATTGTTGTACAGGAATGAATCATTACCGTTTTGCGGATCGCCGGCAGTTTCTCCCGACGGCAAGTATATTTTGTTCGACGGTCGAGGAACGGAAGGAATCAACGAGACTCGGATGTTCCTGATGACGTTTGACGGCAAGGACGTACGGGATTTGGGTAAGGGCTTGATGCCGAACTGGGCTCCCGATGGTGAACGGTATGCCTGTTCGCGTTACGAAAACGGGTCCAGCGTCTGGATGATGAATGCGAAGGGAAAACCGGGTAAACGGATTGATGACGGCTGGGGAGCGCAGTGGTCTCCCGATGGGAAATATATCTCCTATACCAAAGTTCGCGAGATCTGGTTTTTGAACGTCGAGACGGGAGCCCAGCAGAAACTCCTCTCCTCCAACGATCACGATTATCGTTACTTTTATTGGAATATGGCGTGGTCTCCCGATTCCAGTCGCATCGCCATCAAGTGTTACAAACAAAACAGTTCCATCGTCGATATCATCAGCTTTAAAACGACCGGCGAAGACCGTGACTTGCGCGTGCATCTGACCACCGACAGAAATCCGGAAGCCGATTTGGCGTGGTATCCGGACGGCGAGCATCTCCTCATCACGCTCAACTCCCCGGAACACAATCGCCATCTCCCTTACAAACTTTCGATTGAGGAAGGGAGTGAACCTGAACTTCTCAAAAATATCCCGCTCGACATGAACTACAACGGCGTCACGGTTTCTCCCGATGGAAAGTGGGCCATCTTCGCCACGGTCATGGAAGAATGAATTTCAATCTCTCACAACCTCCTTCAAGTACACCTTGCAGATTCGTTCTCTCGATCCTGTGTTGGTTGTTGTGCGCGGTGGCTCTGTCCGCTCAGGAAGCCGAGCTCTCCGAAGCCAAGTGGATCGCGACGCAACAAGCCCGCCTGCGAGATGAGTTTGAAAAAACCGACAGTAATGGCAACGGGTCCATCACCGAAGCGGAGTACCAGAAGCGGAATGCCGGCCTGAAAGTTCTGAAACGGGATTTTCGACTATTTGATTTCAATGGCGATCAGTCGCTTTCAGAAGGGGAGTTTGCTTGTACTCCCGGAGTGATCCATCGTTCGTTACGCGGTCCCGTTCCCGATCCGATGGAAGGACTGCGACTCGCGGCGGTCGATGCGCTCGAAGATTCGTTCGAACAATGGCAGGAAAATCCCGCTCTCGAAATCGATTCGGCGCAATTTTTATCGAACTTTCTGAAGTCGGTTTCTCCAAACGGTCGTTACACGTTGACGACTCAACAGATCAGGATGGCGGATCGGAATGGGAATGGGAGAATCAATCGGGACGAAGCAGTTCAATATCTGGAATCGCAGTTGGGGCTCCGTGATCTGTCATCGAGACTAATGTTAAGAGAACCTTCTGGACGCGTCCTGCTTTACCACCGCTTCATCTCACACGACGCCAATCAAGACCGCCGCGTCTCAAAGAAAGAGTTCCTCGACAAAATGAAGCGAAAAGACGCCGCGGAAATTTTTCAGCAGGGAGATATCGACGGCGACGGTTTCATGACGATCGAGGAGACGGCCCATCCCCGCTGGATTGGGTATATGGATCCGATTATGGAATTCCGCAGGATGGATTCCGACTTCGATGGGCTGGTCAGTCTCGAGGAACTAAAGCGGGAAACGCCCAAGTATCGGCAATCGCTGATTCCCCAAACCTTGCCTCCGTTCGATGCGGACGGCGACGGCAAGCTTTCTTTAAGTGAGTACCGATTGTCGCTGATGGCGAATCCAATCTGTCCGTGGGGGGCGTTGCGTCGCGATGCCAACCGCGATCAACAAATCACATTTGATGAATTCACATATGGTGATAAGTATCACTGTCACTTGATCTGGCTGTTTTATTTTTCTCACTTTGATACCAACGACGACAACGCTCTCACATTCGACGAGTTCCAGTTCAAGAAAATTCCACCCTTGTCATTCCATCGTCTCTCATTAGAAACCGGTGAACTTGAGCTGTTTTTCGAAAACGAAACGATCCCTCACATCGGCTCACCGGCCGTTTCCCCTGATGGGGCATCGATTCTGTTCGACGGTTATGGATCGCAGGGGATCAGGGATTCTCACATTTATCGGATGACGAGCGATGGGAAGAACGTTCAGAAGCTTGTGACCGGCTTGATGCCGACCTGGTCTCCCGGCGGTAAACAGTTCGCCTGCTCACGCTACGAGGATGGGTCGACGGTCTGGTTGATGAATATTGACGGCACACCTGAGAAGAAAATCAGCGAAGGCTGGGGGGCTCAGTGGTCTCCCGACGGGAAATATATTTCCTTCGTCTTCGGGCGCGAAATCCGGTTTTACAATGTTGAAACCGGCTTGTTGCGATTTCTTCTGCAATCCGATACCCACGACTACCGTTACTTCTTTTGGAATATGGCCTGGTCTCCCGATAGCAGCCGCATCGCCATCAAATGCTACAAACAGAACAGTAACGAAGTCGATATCATCAGCTTTAATACCAAACTCGGAGAAGATATTGACCTCCGCGTTCATCTCACCACGGAGAAGAATCCTGAGGCGGATCTCGCTTGGTTTCCGCAGGGAAAGCACCTGTTGATCACAATGCGAGATCCCGAGCGCCAGCGCAACTTGCCTTACAAGCTTTCGATCGCGGAGGGGAGCGAGCCACAACTGCTCGAAGAGATCGACGACGATGTGAACTACAACGGTGCAACCGTCGCCCCTAACGGAAAATACGCCCTCTTCCCGACGAGGAGGCAACCGTGAAGCTCGTTCCGAATTCAATTCACCAGACCTCACATCTGAGGAAGTAATGTCCGTAGGTAATCGACAACGTAGTTTCCTCGATCCGCAGGCGGTGGCCCGTCTGTCGGCGATCCCGTTGTTTTCACGACGGGCGATGGTCGGCAGTGTTTCGGGGATCCACGCCAGTCCGCACCGCGGATCGAGCGTCGAGTTCGCCGAATATCGCCGTTACGTTCCCGGTGACGATCTCCGTCGCCTCGACTGGCGCGCATATGGGCGGTCCGATCGGTACTACGTCAAAGAGTTTGAAGCCGACACCAATCTTCGCTGTTGCCTGATTCTCGACACAAGCGGTTCGATGAACTTCGGTTCGAGCGAACTTAAGAAGATCGAATACGCGCGTCGTTTGCTCGGTTCACTGGCTCATATCGCAGTCAGGCAAGGGGACGCGGTTGGGATTACCTGCGTCGCTGAAAAGATCGTTACGACCATCCCTCCGAGACGGACTCCCTCTCACTTGCGCGGAGTCTTCGATATTCTCGAACACGCGGAGCCGAAAGGGGACACACGTCTGGTCGAACGACTGCACGAACTCGCCGAAACAATCGCGCAGCGGGCATTAGTGGTGATCGCCAGCGACCTGTTCGTGCCTCCCGCCGAGTTAAAAGAAGCGTTCGAACATTTGCGATTTCGGAAGCACGACGTTGCCGTCTTTCATCTGTTCGATCCGTTGGAAATCAGTTTTGATTTTCAGCGTCCGATGCGGTTTCTCGACATGGAGGGAGGTCCCTCCATCTTTGCTGAACCGACCGAAATCGCCGATCGTTATCACACCGCGCTTAACGACTACCTGACCGAGATGAAAGATGTGGTGTTGGGGGCGGCGGTTGATTATCACCGGGTAGGCTTGGATGACGATTACGAACTGGTGTTGCGTAATTTTCTCTCCACACGCACGCGGATGAAAGGAAGCCGATGAGTTTTCTTCAACCGCTGATGTTATTCGGTCTGCCGCTGATTGCGCTGCCGATCGTGATCCATTTGATCAACCAGTACCGCTACCGCACCATCGAATGGGGGGCGATGTATTTTCTGCTGACGGCGAACAAAATGTCGCGCGGCTACGCCCGGATTCGCCAGTGGCTGATTCTCCTGCTGCGTACGCTGGCCATCGCTGGACTGATCTTCGCGATCAGCCGACCTCTGGCGAGCGGCTGGATGCGATTGGCGGCTCCCGGCAATATCGACACGACGATTATTTTGCTCGATCGATCTCCCAGCATGCAGCAACAGGGAACACGCGCCGGAGTCACGAAGCTCGATTCGGCTCGCGAACAACTGGTGAATTCCCTGTCTCTGTTGGAATCCAATCGCTGGATTTTGATCGACAGTGCGAACAACGAACCGATCGAAATTAATTCCCCTCAGCAACTCGCCGATCACCTCGAAACGCAACCGGTCTCCGCCTCTGCCGATTTCCCCGCGATGCTCGAAACCGTTCACGACTATCTGCGCGATAATCGGCCCAGCCGCACGGAAGTCTGGATGTGTTCCGATCTCAAGGAACACGACTGGGATCCCGGCAGCGCTCGTTGGGACGTGCTTCGTTCCGCGTTTCTGGAACTGCCGTTTCCGGTTCAGTTTCACCTGCTGGCGTATGGGCTTTCCGATTCCGAAAATCGGTCGCTCCGGATGACGTCGGTCTCCGTTCACGATACCTCCACCAGTCAGGAACTTCGACTCTCGCTCTCGATCAAGCAAACTGACGAGAATCCCGAGACAGTCCGCATCCCCGTGCAACTGGAACTCAACGGCACGATGACGGAAATTCCGGTCGATATCACGGGGACCGAAACTGAGCTCATCAATTATTCCGTCTCTCTCGAAGGCCAACCCGAAAAAGGGTGGGGCCGTATTTCAATTCCCGCCGACGCCAACGAAGCCGACAACGAATTCTACTTCGTCTACGATCAACCCCCTCCTCTTCAAACCGTGATAGTGACGGAAACACCCGAGCAGGCGCAGCCGCTCGAACTGGCGGCGGGGATTTCTCCCAACGAGCAGGTCGAATCGAAAGTCACGGTCATCACTCCTTCACAAATCGACCAGATCGATTGGGATCCGGCCGCTCTCGTGTTATGGCAGGCTCCTCTGCCGACCGACGGAACAGCTGCCATTCTGGACGCCTTGATGAAGCAGGAACGACGCATCGTCTTCTTTCCTCCCGAGACGGAAACGGATGCCGAATTCGCCGGTCTTTCCTGGGGCGAATGGCGGGACTCGGGCGAGGTGCATCAGGTCTCCACCTGGTTGCAGGATCAGGATTTATTGGCGAATGTGCAGAGCGGTGCGGCGTTGCCTGTCGGAGAACTGAAGGTTAACCGCTATCGTGAACTCGAAGGAGAACGGATCACACTGGCAACGCTCGATACGGGCGACGCCTTATTATGCCGGGCACTCACCGATCTACCGAATGTCTATTTTTGCACGACGCGCCCCATTTCAGCCGACTCCACATTCGCCAATAACGGCGTCGTCCTCTATGTAATGATACAGCGCGCGTTAGCCGAGGGGGCGGCATCGCTCAGTTCCGCCAGGCAGTTGATTGCGGGAGAAGTTTCGCAAGCGGAGGCCCTGAGTTGGAATCGATTATCGCAATCGGAAGCCGCTCTCTCCTCGAATTTGAACATTCAAGCCGGCACCTACGAAGCCGAAGAGACCCTCGTCGGGATCAACCGCAGCCCGGGAGAAGATCGACCCGATGTCGTGCCAGATGATCAGGTCGCGGGGTTGTTTCAGGATTTACCGTTTGACCGGATTGATGAAGAAGTCGGTCGGGAGAGCGCGCTGATGCGAGAAATCTGGCCGACGTTCTTACTGGTGATGATCATCATGTTGATCGGCGAAGCGATCCTTTGTATTCCCAAACGGCCGATCCCCGAAGTGGCGACGTCCTCTGTTGCAAAGGGGATGGCCGCATGAACGTCGTCAGTCAACTACGATTCATGACCACGCCGACCAGCGTGGCAATCTCCGTTGCCGTTGTGTTGTTGACCGCAGCAATCGGGTTCTATGCTTGGCAGCGAAGCGGTTATCAGCTTTCACGCGGGTTACAGGAAGTCTTGCGGACCTTGATCGTCGGCTGTATCGCGCTGTTATTCAATCAGCCGGAATGGGTGGAGGAGTACCGTCCCGATGAACGTCCCCAGGTGGCCATTTTGTGGGACGATTCGCGCAGTATGCAGACGCGCGATGTGCGTCTCGACGAAACAACGTCACGAGATATTGTCTCGCGGGCTGATGCCATCGCTCCGCTCATTCAATCCGAAGCCTGGAAAGAACTTGAAGGTCGAGTCGACGTCGTCATCGAACCGATGGGGGCCGACGAGACCGGAACCGACCTCCACTCGCCGCTTGTGGAATTACCCGAGCGAATGAAATCATTACTGGGTGTGGTGTTGATGTCGGATGGCGACTGGAACCAGGGATCTCCACCGATCGAAGCTGCCTCGAAATTGCGATTGAAAGACATTCCGGTCTTCACGGTTCAGGCGGGAAGTTCGACCAAGCTGCCCGACGTGGAGTTAACGAGTCTCGATCTCCCGACGTTTGGGATCGCCTCGAAGATTGTTCGAGTTCCGTTTTCGATCGATAGTTCGTTGCCCCGAGAATATGTGACGACGGTCACTCTCAAAACGTCCGAAGGAGAAACGCTCACCAAAGATGTCCGCGTGAAACCGATGGGGCGCACGACCGATTCGATTTCGTGGAAACCGGTCACCGAAGGTGACTATACGGTGACGCTCGATGTCCCACTACATGAGGAAGAGTCGATCACCGATAACAACACGCGGACCGCACCGATCGCCATTCGCCAGGAAAAACTCAAGGTACTCATCGTGGAATCGTTTCCGAGGTGGGAATATCGATACTTGCGAAATGCACTCTCCCGCGATCCGGGAGTCGAGGTCTCCTGTCTCCTGTTTCATCCCGGTTTAAGCAAACCCGGAGGCGGCTCGAAGGATTACATCAAAGAATTCCCGAACGGTATCGAAGAACTCGCCGAATACGATGTGGTGTTTCTGGGGGATGTCGGCGTGGAAGCGGGACAGTTGACCGAAGAGGATTGCCGACTGATCAAAGGTTTGGTCGAACAGCAGGCGAGCGGATTGATTTTGATGCCCGGTTGGACAGGGCGACAGCTCAGCCTGATGGACACCGAACTGGAGGATCTGTTTCCCGTGATGCTCGATCCGTTGCAGGAAGCGGGTTGGGGATCGCGGACCCCTTCGCAGTTGGAATTGACCGAACGTGGACGCCGTAGTTTGCTCACCAAGCTCGCCGACACACAGGAAGAGAACGTGCAGGTCTGGGAAACTCTTCCCGGCTTCCAATGGTACGCCGCCGTCACGCGATCCAAAGCGGGAACCGATGTCCTCGCGGTCCATAGCACGATGTCGAATGAGTTCGGTCGTCTGCCGTTATTGGTGACCCGAACGTTCGGAGCGGGCAAGGTTCTGTTCATGGGGACGGACGGAGCCTGGCGTTGGCGAAAAGGAGTGGAAGACAAATATCACTATCGTTTCTGGGGGCAGGTGATTCGCTGGATGGCGTATCAGCGCAACATGGCCAAAGGGGAAACGATGCGACTGTTTTATACTCCCGAACAACCGGAGATCGGTCAAACGATTCAGCTCAGCGCGCACGTGATGGAGGCGAGCGGGGAACCCGTCTCGCAGGGGGATGTGCTGGCTCGTATTACCTCGGAATCGGGAAACATGGAAACCATCCGCTTCACCAAAGACGACAATGAATGGGGAGTTTTTCAGGGAGAATACATTCCGCGGGAACCCGGACAGCATTCTGTGCGTCTCACCTGCAAACAGACGGGAGCCAGTTTGGAGACCGGTTTCTTCGTCCAGGGACAGGAAATGGAACAGATCGGAAAACCGGCGCGTCCCGAAGTTCTGGAGGAAATGGCCCGAGTGACGAACGGATTGATGGTTCAACCGGGCGAAATCGAGGAAATTATCAAATCTCTCTCCAATCGTCCGTTACCGCCTATGTCGGTCCGACGATTGCAGTTATGGAGTCATCCGATCTCAGCGGGGTTTGTGATTATATTATTAGGGGGATTTTGGATCTGGCGGAAATGGACTGGATTGATTTAGACTGGACAAAATTTCGGTCTCCCATCCAAACGCCATCGGTTCTCGCGCGTTCCAAACACGGCCACAGGAGGAATCATGCAGACATCTTCTTCGCAGCGCATTGATATTCCCGAATCGTTACGTCACCAGATTCTCGCGTTTCGAAAACGCGTCTGGACGGTGAAGTTGATCGAGGCGGTCGCCGGTGCGTTCATCGGCATCCTGATCGGTTTCCTTGCCATCTACGCGCTCGATCGCGTGATCGATACCCCTACGTTGGTCCGAGCTGCCATCTTTACGGTGGCGATGGTTGTTTGTATGGCGATTCCTCTTGCGATCGATAAATGGGTTCTTCGTCGACGACGACTCGACCAACTCGCTCGATTATTGACCCACGATCATCCCGATATCGGCGACCGATTGCTGGGGATTATCGAACTTTCTCAAAACGATTCCGAGCAGGCACGCTCTCCTGTGTTGGTGGAAGCGGCGATCCGACAGGTCGCGGCCCTCGCCGAACAACAAGACCTCGAACATGCGGTCCCCAATCCTCGACACAAACAACGCGCCTGGACTGCGGCTGCGTTGGCATTGATGGCGTGTGTGATCACTGTCGCCACGACGGCAGCTGCCTCGAATGCCTGGAAACGATATTTGCTCCCATGGACTGATACACCGCGTTACACCTTTGCCGCCGTCGAAGAAATTCCCGAAACCATTTATGTGCCGCATGGTGAGTCTTTCACCATCCCCGTGCAGCTTCGCGAAGATACTGAATGGAAACCCGAGAGTGGAGAGATCTCACTCACGGGGCTCGATCCCGTTCGGTCCGGACTGCAAGACAATAAGTATATCTTTGAATTGCCGGGGCAGATTCAATCCGGAAAACTTGATTTTCGCATCGGTGACTATCTGGGAGAATCCCGCATCGAACCGAAAGTTCGTCCCGAACTGATCGATTTAACGGCGGAGGTGGAACTGCCTGCGTATCTCCAACGGACCGAGCCGCTGAAGAAAAATGTCCGAAGCGGAACGGTTTCCGCCGTCTCCGGAAGTAAAACGCGTCTCCATGCCACCATTTCGCGCGATCTCAAGTCGGCGACAGTCGATCGTCATCCCGTGAAAGCCGATGGTCCGCGTCTCTCAACACAACCGGTCTCGGTCGAAAAACCGCGGAAACTGGAGATCGACTGGAACGATGAATTCGGTCTCAGTGGTCGCAAGCCGTTCGTGGTGGAAGTGAATCCGATGGAGGACGAATCCCCGTCGTTGATTTGCGAAGGGCTGCCTCGCAAAAAAGTTGTTCTCGACAGCGAAATGATCAAATTTGACGTGAAAGCGCGTGACGATTTCGGCGTGAAACGAGTCGGCATCGAATGGAAAGGTCTCAACCCCGAACTGGTCTCGCCCGCGAAGGGAGAGAAAATGCTCGGGGCGGGAAATCCAGACGCGGAGTTGCTGGAACTCGCCGGAGCGTTTTCCGCCAAACAACTTGAGATCGAACCACAGCCCATCGAAGTACGGGTGTTCGCCGAAGATTACCTGCCGAATCGAGAACGTGCCTATTCCCACTCCTGTATTCTATTCGTGCTCGATCCGGAACAGCACGCGATCTGGGTCACGTCTCAACTAAGCCGCTGGCATCGAATGGCGCTGGATGTGCGCGACCGAGAATTGCGTCTGTACGAAACCAATAAACAACTGCGCGAACTTTCGCCGGAACAACTCGACCAGCCCGACATTCGCAAACAGCTCGAAGCACAGGCTTCCGCGGAAAAGGCGAACGGTCGCCGTCTCTCGGGACTCGTTAACTCCGGAGAAGAATTGCTGAAACAGGCGATGCGAAATCCTGAAATCGGCGTCGGTCACCTCGACCGTTGGGCGGAGATGATGCAATTACTGAAAGATATTTCGGGAAATCGAATGCCGTCCGTCGCCGAATTGCTTAAAGAAGCCTCGAAATCGCAACAGATGGCCCAGGCGAGTCAAAGCAACAATGGAAAACAGGCGGGCCAAAATCGGGCCAATGTGAGCGGCGGCGATCCCAAGAAGGCGGGAAATCAGAAAAAACAACCCGATTCAAAAGTTCCCACGATTACCGACGTCGAATCGACTCGTAACGAAATCAAATCCGATTCCGACAAGGAACCGACCGAATCCAATCCGAAGAAACCGAGCTTGCGGCTTCCGACGACGATGCTTGCCGGCAATGCCAAGAGCGACAAGAAACCCAAATCGCCGACCGAGAAAAAGGTCGATGAAGCGGTCAAAGAACAGGAAGACCTGTTAGCGGAATTTGAGAAAATTGCCGACGAGCTCAATGAGATTCTCGCCAATCTCGAAGGCTCGACGCTGGTCAAACGTTTGAAAGCTGCCTCACGACGACAGGAACAGGTCGCGAAAAAGCTGGGCACCCTCGTCTCTCAAGCCTTCGGAGCTTCCAAGCTCAACAAACAGCACCACTCCGAAACCTTCCAGCAATTGGCAGACGCCGAAACCGACAGCAGCCAGACAGTTTCGTACATCATGGACGACATGTCGGCGTACTTCGAACGCAGTCGGTTCATGCGCTTCAAAGTGGTGTTGGATGAAATGCGTGAAGAGCAGGTGGTCGGTGAATTGAGAAACTTGAGTGACGATCTGCGCGAGGAAAACGGCCTGTCTATTTCGCAAGCCGAGTATTGGAGTGAATCCCTCGATCGCTGGGCCGAGAACCTGGTCGATGTGTCGAAGTGTGGGGCGTGTCCCGGCTGTAAGTCCAAAGGGAGTCTACCTCCCTCGATCGTTCTGGAAGTGTTGCAGATTCTCGAAGGGGAGATCAATCTGCGGGAACAGACGCGCGTCGCCGAACAAGCTAAGGCCGCGGTTTCCGACGACGAGCACCAACGGGAAGCCGGGAAACTCTCGGAAACCCAGGATGTGTTACGCGACCGTATCGATAAGGTCGTTGTCCGCATCAAGGAATTACCCGACTCTCTCAGTGACTTCGGCAAAGAAATTCGTTTGCTAAATACGGTTTCCGGCGTGATGTCGGAAGCGACGGATATTCTGGCGCGTCCCGAAACCGGCTCTCCGGCAATCGCCGCAGAAACCGAAGCGATCGAATTGCTGTTGCAATCGAAGCGATTCAACCCGAATGGCGGAGGCGGCGGTGGAGCGAATCCCGGCGGTGGCGGGGGAGGTGATACGCAGGACACAGCCTTGGCTCTCGTCGGAAGCGGCGTGAATGAAAAAGAAGTCCGGGAAGATCCCGAAACGGTTCAATCCACCGGTTACATCGGCGACGTCTTGCCGGAAGAATTTCGCGCCGGACTCGACAAATACTTTAACAGCATCGATCGACAGTAACCCGTTATGGAATTTCCCAAGCGACAATCAGGATGGTCAGTCACCTCATCGCTCAAGCAGCGCCTTTATTTGCGGACGCTGGTTTTAGTGATGTCAGTCGGCTCTCTCTGCGGATTCTCTCCAAAGTTCCTCGAAGGGGCCGATGTGGAAGCCGTTCCTGCGGTCCAATTGACTCGTCCTATCGGGGGTGATATCGCCGATGATCAAGCCGCTCCGGCTAAGGCGACGGAAGATGACCCTTCCGCAGAGGAAGAAGCAGAAGCGGACGACGACATTCGCGTTCCCCGTGCGAAGCTGACGCGCAAGATCGAGGGAGTGGAGAAGCCTCGTGCGGCACAAGCGAGAGCCGTTCCGGCAGAGCCGATGATTCTGGACATCGATCCTTTGAATAACGTCCCCGCTCGTTTGCGAAAATATATGCCGGCGCTCGAACAATGTTTGACACTGGAGATACATTTTCTGCGGAAGGTTTGTAATCCCACCGACGAGCAACTGAAGCCGATCCGGACCGCCGGGACAAAGAGAATTTTCAGGTTGGCGGAAGAGTTCGCAAAAAATGAAAATGGCGCGTTTCGAAATCAGAAAGAGGGAGCGCGGGATTTGTTGCGAAAGGAATTGCTGACAGCCGCGAAGGATGTCCTGAATGAGGAAGACTTGAAAACTTACACCCGGGAACTTGAACTCCGCGAGCAAGCTCGTTTCCGGGGCATCGCGGAACTCATGACGTTACACGCCGACTCCGATCTATCATTCAACGCCGAGCAGTTCGGTCGCGTTTCGGAAGCGATTCAGAAGAAGCCCAACCCCCAATGGTCGCAAGGGATGCAATCTCTGTTTTACAAGGAGTATTCCCCGAAACCTGGTTTTCAGACGATCTCCGACGTACTCAACGAGAAACAAAAGCAATTGATGAGGAGCCAGTTCCAACGGAACTCGACGATTTGGTTTGGCTGGCCTCGAAACATCGGCATTCAGCAATTTGGAAGTGACTTCAACCTTGATGAGCTTTCGACTTACGATCAACGGGAGGAACAACCATGAATCTCCTCCCGAGGAATCAGCCTCTTTGGCTGGGTTGGATCGGTCTGTTCGTCATCGGTGTGATGATTGGCGAGGCCCCCGCGCAAGTCATGATGCAGAACAATCAGATTCTGATCAAAGAAGAGAATGTCGTTTCCTGGATTTTCGGCAACTCATCTCGCACGCTAGATGACGTCGAACCGAATCTTAACTTTGTTTTG
>JABURQ010000049.1 GCA_014762625.1 Planctomycetaceae bacterium
GAACCTGTTCCCGGAATCAATCGCTCAAACGACCCACGAAGTTCCGTGAAGAACCAAAAATGTATGCCGTTGTGGGAAATACGATCGAAAGTCAATTGAGCACTGTTACCAAGGGAACGCATTCCCCTTTGATTTCTTACACTCATCCACAAGAATCTTTGGCTTTTTCACGAAACTTCATGGTTCGTTTGACTGAGTGATTCTGGGACAGATTCATTTACCTGCAGAAACTCAGAACATTCGGTCGATTGAATTTCAGCGACTGCGGAACGGGGAAGGAATGGAATGATTCACTCGACTAGTAATTACCGAACGCAGCCGGAGGGCGGAAGCAATCTACCGGCGTCCCGATCGCAGTGATGATCAGTATCAGATACTGGGCAGGCAGTTCCCCGCTGTGTGCAACATGGGGGATTATGGGTGTGGGACGTTGATCGCTCCGACCTGGGTGCTGACACATAACCATTTTATTCCCGACGACATTCCTGAGCCGGGGGATCGGATTCGCTTCGATGACCGTACTTTCGTCATCAAAAATGTCTATCGCTATCCCGAACGCGATTCCGATCGCCAGTCGAATGGGAGCGACAGTCCAGAACATGTTGATCTCACGCTCTCGGCCATCTCTTGGCCTCCTGCAGAGTAGAAAGAAAACTCAGTGATCACGACGAAAAGAAGTGCGGAATTTCGAGTCCGGTTCGAGTAGAGTAATTAGCTCCGAAGTTCCTGCCGGAGCTTCTCTTCCCTCCAACCTGCCATTGCCCTCGCCAGACCGTCAACAGAAGATTCACTCACGATGAATACGCCATCGAACACCACTCCTTCCGAGCCTGCTTCAGACCGTCGTCCCTGGTATCGCCGAATCGGTCCGGCATTGATTACCGCCTGTGTGGTGATTGGACCGGGGAGCATCATGACCAGTTCAAACGTCGGTGTGCGTTACGGCTACGATCTCTCGTGGGTGATTCTCATCGCCGTGATCTTCATGTTGACCTTCATGTCCATGGGGGCTCGTTTGGGAGTAACCGCCGAGAAATCCCCTGGAACCTTGCTTGCGGAAAAAATCGGACGGTGGTATGCGGTATTGCTCGGTTTGTGTGTCTTCTTTATCTCTGCCGCCTATCAGTTCGGGAACAATCTGGGAGTTCATTTCGCGTTGGTTACTTTTCTCGATTTCAATTACCTGATTGTGATCTTTAATGCATTCACGATCGCTTTCCTGCTGTTCAGCAAGCATCTTTATCAAACTCTGGAACGTTTGATGATGTTTTTTGTGGGCATCATGTTGATTGCCTTTGCCATTAACCTGCTGGTCGCGGGACCCCGGTTCGGCGAATGGTCCAGAGGATTTATTCCCAGCGGATTAGACGATCTGGACGTTTCCGTACTGGGTTTAGTCGGGACGACATTGGTCACCACAGCCGCTTTTTATCAATGTTATCTGGTCCGACAGAAAGGTTGGGGCCATCACGAACTCCGTGAAGGAATGATCGACACGCGTGTTGGTGCTTGTGTCATGGCGGCGATCACACTGATGTTGATGGCAACCCCGGCGACTCTGTTTCACCAAAGCTACCAGCATCAGCAGATTGTGACCGATTCCGGACTGTCGGGAATTGCTGCCGGGACTCTCGTGATTGATGATTCGGATCCCGAACTGTTCGCGGAGCTCAAAAAAGAAGCGGAACAAGAGATTGACTGGAAGACCGATGAAAAAATCTGGTCGTCGATAGTTCCGCTCAGTGACATAGAGACTCTCAAAGCCGCTCCCAAGCTGGCGACACGAAGTTTCAACAAAATTCCCGAGGTCGGTATGTCATTAAAACCGCTGTTTGGAACGATCGGCCCGGTGCTGTTCTTCCTGGGGGTCTTCTCTGCTGCCTACTCCTCGTTTCTGGTGAACTCAATGATCGGCGGATTTATCCTGTCCGATGGATTGGGGCTGGGAAGTTCGCCCGAGGATCGCTGGCCGAAATTACTGACGGCTGCCGTTCTGTTGACTGGAATGGGAGTCGGCTTGTACTGCATTCTGGTATTGGAAAATCAGAGCCCGGTGGGACTCATCGTCGCTGCTCAGGCCGTCACTGTGCTGGCGTCACCTCTCGTTGGTGGGACACTCTTATGGCTGACGTCTCAACGTGATATTATGGGAGATGACGTCAACGGACCGGTACTGAAAACCTTTGGTATCCTCGGATTCCTGGTTCTGCTGGCGATGTCGACCAAGCTCGCGATTTATAATGTCCTTCCCCAAATTCAGAGCCTGTTCTCAACCTGATCCCCGACAACTTCCCATCAATCCTGCCATCGAGATGAAAGCTTTTTACAGATGTCGTCCGCTCCCAAAACAAGCGATGTTCGAGTCATCGGGACCGAACTCTACCTGATCCCCGTCAAGACGCGGATGCCGATTAAATTCGGACCGGAAGTCTTCACCGAGGCCACCTATGCACGCGTAAAACTGACCGTGCGGGATCGTCAGAACAACATTGCGACCGGCTGGGGGGAAACGCCTCTGTCGGTACAATGGTGCTGGCCGAGTTCGCTCACCTATCAACGTCGTCATGATATTCTGGTCGATTTCTGTCAGAATCTGGCAGTGGCCTGGTCCGACTTTGAAAGCTGGGGACACCCGCTCGAAGTTGGCAGCGATTTCCTCGACGAACAGCTTTCCTCGCTGAGAGAGTCCGTCAATCAGGATCTGGGAGACGACGAGCAGATCCCGTATCTCGCCGCTCTCATTTGTTGCAGCCTGTTTGATCTGGCATTGCATGATGCTTACGGCAAGCTGGTCGAAAAAGACATCTACGAAACTTACACGCCGGAATACCTGAATCGCGACTTAGCCGCCTTTCTCGCCCCCGTGGAGGGGAGCGGCGTCGCATTTCAGGGGAAATACCCTTCGGAATATCTCCGCACGAAGCCATTACAATCGCTCCCGGCGTGGCATCTGATCGGAGGCCTCGATCCGTTAACAGCAGACGACCTGACGGGCAATGAGCCGGATGACGGCTACCCGGTCATTCTCACGGACTGGATCAAGCGGGATGGGTTGAACTGTCTGAAAATCAAACTGCGCGGCAATGACGCCGCCTGGGATTACGATCGCATTGTCCGCGTGGGACAGATTGCGATTGAACATGATGTGACCTGGTTGACGGCGGACTTTAACTGCACCGTTTCGGAGCCCGAGTACGTGACCGCCATACTGGACCAGTTACGGGACGAGCATCCGCGGACATACGCGATGCTGCTCTACGTGGAGCAACCGTTTCCGTATGACCTGGAACAGTATTCGATTGACGCCCGCAGTGTTGCCGCGCGAAAGCCTGTCTTCCTCGACGAGAGCGCACACGACTGGAAGTTCGTACGTCTCGGGAGAGAGCTCGGCTGGTCGGGGGTTGCCCTGAAGACCTGCAAAACTCAATCGGGGGCGATTCTGAGCAACTGCTGGGCGCGAGCGCATGGAATGCCTCTCATGGTTCAGGATTTGGCCAACGGGTTAATGGCACAGATTTCTCACCTTCGTCTCGGATCTCAAGTCGAAACCATTATGGGAATCGAAACGAACAGCATGCAATTCTATCCCGATGCCTCGAAGCCGGAAGCGAAAATCCATCCTGGGATGTACCGTCGCCAAAATGGTTGTGTCGATCTCTCGACACTGGGGGCAACTGGTATGGGTTATCGCCTTGATGAGATCAAACGAGAATTGCCGCCGCCTGCCATTACTTGCGAGCTGGGGAGCATCAAGTAATACCCGTTCCGCCGATGGCGTTATCCCGTACCCGGATCCGAGTAGCCGTACTGGAATTCCGGTTTGCCGGTAATCAGCCTGTTTCCTGTCCACATCCGATTCAGATCACGAACCGGCTGAAATCCGAACGACTCCGCCAACTCGATTCCATGTTGATTCTGTGCCGGTATGTCCCAGAGATAGTATCCTTCTCGATCGTCAAGTAAATGTCGAATCATTTGCTCGGCCGTGTCGGCGTTGAGGGCAGCAATGGGTCCCAGATAGCCGGCATGAGAGCCCTGCCTCAGCATGGCATAACCATCTTCGTGACAGATCACTTTCGAGCTACTGGCGACGCGTGACAACCAGACTCTTCGATCGGCCCCGAATATTTCATGATCCCATAGGTAGTCCGGAAAGTCCTGAATTCCTGATGTTCTGATTTGAGGAACGGAATCGCTTTGCAGTGCGCGTCTCAGCCACGACCATTCGGTGCGAAATCCCAGACGTTCGTAGACTGGAGTGCCAGCGGGTGTCGCGTCCAATTTGAGACAGCCGACCCGTTGTTCTTCCAGATAACTCAGGCAGCGTTCAATCAGCGCTGTCGCAATGCCGCGTCTACGGAAATCGGGATGCACCAGCATCATCCCGATCCATCCCAATTCGCCACCATGTACCGTGGTGGTGACAACCCCAGCCGGTTCGCCGTCCCATTCCGCCAGAAAGCAACCCTCCGGTTGATGAGTGAGAAGTCGTTTCCAATCCCGATCGGTCTGATTCCAGCCTTCCGCTGCGCGGAGGGAGTCTGCAAAAGTGAGATCCTCCTCAATCAACTGTCGAATGTGAAGGTGCGGCACTTCTACTTCTCCAAAGATTTTCGCCAGTGAATTGTCCTGCGGATTGCATCCTGTTCCCAGTGAGCCAGATATCAGCGTGTTGAGAAACGGATTTGTCTGCGAGAATGAGAGTTTTGAGATGAGCACAAGGAAGAAAATCGCAGGTGAATCTCATGATTCATCGAGAATTTGTGACGATGTGATTCAGCTCAAAAATTCATTTGCAGCAAAATTAAGATTTTTCAACGGGCTGATAGGCCTGTTTCGTTAAACAGACTGCGATTGGTATGTTGTTGGCATCTTATTTTGGACGGGAGACGGCGACAACCGCTCGGATTCTGTCGTCTTTGTCGCTCCTGTTAAACCGTCCCTCGAGTCTGCCAGAATGAACACTCTACAAGAATATGAAAACGGTTCGTGATTCAATACCTGAGCCTGATTAGAATACGCTGGATAAGTACGTTCTGGGAGATTCATTATGCGATGTTTGCTGCTAATCCTGGTCGGCTTGGCGACTTTGTCTGAATCTGCGTCCCTAATTGCTCAAGAGAGGACGCCGTGGACAGCCTCGCGGATTCAAGGGACTCCCGAGCCTCCTCCCCAATACCGGGCTGCAGAGGCTTACCCGAAGTTGAAGTTTGACCGACCGACGGTTCTGACGACGATCCCCAATTCGAATCGATTGGTACTGGCGGAGCAACACGGTCGTCTCTATTCCTTCCCTGATGACTCGACGGTGGAAAAGGCCGATTTGTTTATCGATCTGAAACAGGAACTGACGTCGATCCCCGACGATGGTACCACGAATGGAGTCGGTGCAGTCTACGGTGTCGCATTCCACCCCAGGTATCCGGAGGTGCCGGATGTTTTTATCTGTTACACGCTCATCCCGAAAAATCGACAGTTGAATCCGCTGTTGGACGGGACGCGTGTGTCTCGGTTTCCCGTCCAGCGAACAGATCCTCCCACCGTTGACGCCTCTCGGGAAGAGATACTAATCACCTGGCGTGAGGGCGGACATAACGGTGGTTGCCTGAAATTCGGCCCCGACGGTTATCTCTACATCACGACCGGCGACGCGGCCCCACCCAATCCCCCCGATCCGCTCAAAGCCGGACAGGATGTTTCCAACCTGCTCTCGTCTATCCTGCGGATTGACGTCGATCGAAAATCACCCAACCTCCCGTACGGAGTCCCCGCCGACAATCCTTTCGTGTCGCTTGCCAATGCACGTCCCGAAATCTGGTCTTACGGTTTCCGCAATCCATGGAAGATGAGTTTCGATCGCGAAACGGGAAACCTATGGGTCGGCGATGTCGGCTGGGAATTATGGGAGATGGTATATCGCGTCGAAAAAGGGGGTAATTACGGCTGGAGTATCACGGAGGGCCCGCAACCCGTTCACCCCGATGATGTGCCGGGACCGACCCCCATTCTTCCGCCTGCAATCGCCCTGCCGCATTCGAAATCGTCCTCGGTCACGGGAGGATTCGTGTACCGGGGATCGCAGTTTCCCGAGTTGGTAGGACGTTATCTGTTTGGAGACTACGACACTCGAAAGATCTGGGCTGCCGACTTTCAGGAGGGGAGACTTCAATCGATGGAGACTCTCACACCTCCGCAGCATCGCGTCGTGGCTTTCGCGGAGAAGCATGATGGAGAAATTCTGATCCTCGATTACAGCGAAGGGACGATCCACCAACTGATCGCGAATAAATCTCAGAAGGACCGTGTGGAATTCCCCCGGAAACTCAGCGAAACGGGATTGTTTGCCGACACGGCCAATCAAATACCGGAAGCGGGAGTGTACGCCTTCGAGATTAATGCGCCGATGTGGATGGATGGAGCGACCGCCGAACGATGGGTTGCGTTGCCGAATGACAGCCGTGTGAAGTGGTATCCCCGAAAAGAACCGATTCCCGGATTGCCGGGACGCGCCCAATTGCATTATCCCGAAAACGCCGTCCTCGCCAAAACCATCTCCCTCGAAACCACCACTGGGCATCGGAAAATCGAAACACAGATTTTGCATCACGACGGACGATTCTGGCATGCGTATTCGTATCGTTGGAATGAAGCGCAAACGGACGCAATGTTGGTTCCCGCCGACGGCGAAATGACTGAAATTTCCATTCCCGATGTTGCGGCTCCCGAAAAGAACAGTCGCCTGCGATGGACGTTTCAAAGTCGCAATCAGTGTCTCCGCTGTCATAACCGCTGGGACGAATACGGTCTGGCGTTCAGCTTGCCGCAATTGAATCGATCCACCGAGACCGTCGGCTCTCAACTCGAATGGTTACAGCAACTCATATTATTGGAAAAAGTTTCCAGCGGCAGAGGACAACACGATCCCGGTCCACCATTTGCCAATGTGGATGATGATTCCGCCGATTTGACCACCAAAGCCCGTTCCTATCTGCACGTGAATTGCGCTCACTGTCATCAGAACGGTGCAGGAGGAACCGCCACCATCAATCTTTTGCACGATCTCACTCTCGAACAAATGCAACTGATCGGTGCGACGCCGAGACAGGGAGACTTCGGCATCGAGAACGCGATGCTGGTCGCCCCCGGAGATCCTTATCGATCGGTGTTGTTGTATCGGATGGCGATCTCCGGATCGGGCCACATGCCTCACATCGGATCGGAGCGAATCGATCACGGGGGCGTTTCACTCCTGTCGGACTGGATCTCGTCAATCGATCCCGGCTGGAAGGAACAGGAGATCTGGGACCAGCTCATTTCCCAACAGAATCCAAAGAGCAAACAGTTTGAAACACTGGTCGAACAGCTGCTAGACACCCCCAACGGAACTCTGTATCTCGCTACGAAAATGGCCGTTTTGAAGCACTCG
This sequence comes from Planctomycetaceae bacterium, assembly GCA_014762625.1. GTDB lineage: Bacteria > Planctomycetota > Planctomycetia > Planctomycetales > Planctomycetaceae > JABURQ01. The sequence continues at coordinate 7,427 of JABURQ010000049.1, forward strand.
CAACCAGACCTTGCCGCTCGTGTGATCGATCTGGTTCTCGAACATTCCGATCCACGACCGCGCAAACTGCTGGCAAGTTTCCTCCCCTCTTCGGCCCGGCAGCCGACTCTCGGCACAGTCATCGAGCCGGAATATCTACTCTCCCTGAAAGGTGATGCGGAAGCTGGCGAAAAGCTCTTTTGGAATACCAGGGTGATGCAATGTGCGCGGTGTCATAAAGTCGGCGATCGAGGGGGAGAGATCGGTCCCGCTCTACATGATGTGGCGAAACGATTGAAGCCGAATGAACTTGTGGAGAGTCTGCTCGCTCCCTCACGCAAGATCGCTGAAAAATATCAGACCTGGAGCGTCGTCACCGACGAAGGGCAAGTCATGTCGGGGTTGATTATGGAGCGGACCGATGATCGCATTACACTGACCGATGCCCAGGGAAAGACTCATCGCCTTCGAACCGACCAGATCGAAACTTTGCAGCCTCAGAAAGTCTCGTTGATGCCCGATCAGTTATTGCGCGATCTGACCGCCTCCCAGGCGGCCGATTTATTGGCGTACCTCATGAGCCTCCAATAATGACTCGTTCCAGTTAAAAAGCAGAACCTGTCATGATCCTCTGATTCAGTGGTGTCGGATTCAACTCTCCGGCGCGTCGATCACAGCCTGTTTCCAGTCAGGTTCAGCACGATCGATCTCCTCTCCCGTAATGTGAGCCAGAATTTTCGTCACATGCTCGTGACAATTTTCGAGAAACAGCCGGTATTCACTCGATTGTGTACCAGCCACTGCAGTCCCCGCTACGTAAATTCCCGGTACATTACTTTCCATCGTCGCTTCGTTCACGAGGGGCCTCTGACTTTCATCGAGCAATTCAATCCCCGCCTGTCTGAAGAGTGATTTCTCCTGCTCGTAACCGATGAGCGTGAGGACATCGTCGGTGGGGACCTGTATTCGTTCTCCCGAAGTCTGAGGATTTACATGTTCCAGTTCCACATAAGTTGGTGTGATACGAATCGGACGAGTATCGAAATGAGCTTGAATCAATCCGGAACGAATGAGACCGGTGATTTCCGGATAAAGCCAGTACTTGATATTATCCTGAGGTAACTGACTCCCACGATAGCTGAGGCTGACGTGTGCGCCGACATGATGCAATCGTAATGCCGCTTCGACCGCGCTGTTTCTTCCGCCCACAATTAAGACCCGGCGACCGTAGTAGTTGTGCGGTTCTCGCAGGTATCCATCAACGTGGGGTAAGACTTCTCCTTCGATGCCAAGTTTTCGAGCACGATCCAGTCCACCCACTGCCAGAATCACCTGGTTGCAGTTGATTTCTTTCCGTCCCTGTTCCGATTCCGAGACCACCGTGAATCCTGAATCCCGGTCGAGAATCTGTACGACGCGTTCATAGCAACGGACATCGATTGAGAATTGTTCTACAACGCTCCGAAGATAGGTGAGATACTGTTCTCGCGTGGCTTTATTCTGATCGTGCGTGAGTAAGGGAACTCCGGCAATAGAGATGCGATCATTGCTGCTGAACCATCTTGTTTGCGGGGCCCACCAGGAAATGGTGTGCCCGATCGCTCCAGCATCCAGAATTATGAACGAAATCTGGCGGCGAGAGAATTCCACTGCCAGTTCCAGCCCGATCGGACCAGCTCCCACGATGACGACTTCCGTTTGAGGTTTTTCCGAAGTTGTTTCCAGGGATGATGACATGAAAGGTCCTGATCGGCGGGAAAGAGTTTCGCTCATAGTTCTGAGCTGATAAATTCATGATAACGAGACACTTCGTCAAGCTGGACTCTGCGGGAGCCGTTCTTTTTGGCTCCTTTCAGAAATCTCCGCTCTCGCTGTGCGTCATGTAAGCATTGCTGATATCAAGCGGAGAAGTTTTCGGTCCACTCAATAATCCCTCCAGACCACTTCAGGTGAATCCATGCGTATTGCTTTGACAGGAGCGACAGGCTTTATCGGTCGCTATATCGTCCGACACCTCTCGACTGACAATCACTCTCTCCGTTGCTGGTATCGCGACAGCAGCGATCGATCAGGATTCGAGACCGTGTCCAATCTGGAGTGGATTGAGGGAGAGCTGGGAGATACTGAGACGACGAAAACGCTGGTTCAAGGATGCGACGCTGTCGTTCATGCCGCTCTGTTTCGACTGGGAGCCGGGTTTCGAGGGGCTGAAGGAGACATCGTTGAATTCGCCGATAAGAATATTCTGGGAACCTTGAAATTGATCGAGGCCGCTCGGGAAGCGAAGGTAAGTCGCTTTATCCAGATTTCAACCTGTGCCGTCCATGAGAAAATTCTGGATGACAGACCTCTGGACGAAACCCATCCTCTCTGGCCCACCAGTCATTACGGAGCCCACAAGGCGGCTCTGGAGAAATTTATGCATAGCTATGGCCTGGGAGAAGGATACCCGATTTGCGCGGTGCGTCCGACAGGAGTCTATGGCCTCAATCATCCTGTACAGAACAGTAAATGGTATGATCTCGTCGACAAGGTCGTACGCGGAGAGGATGTTGAATGTGAACGCGGCGGGAAGGAAGTACACGCCGCGGATGTCGCCAGGGCAGTTGGAGTGTTACTCAATGCTGAAAACATTAGCGGTGAGGCGTTCAACTGCTACGACCGCTACGTCTCCGAATATGACGTCGCAAGGCTAGCGAAGGATATATCCGGAAGTGAGAGTCAAATTATCGGTGCGTCGAAACAACCGAAACACCAGATCGTCACCGACAAAATCGAGAAACTGGGAATGCAGTTTGGTGGTGAGGAACTGTTGCGGGAAACTGTTTCTCAACTCGTGACGGCGGTCCAGAACAAATCTTCGTAATTCCGATGATTGACGAGCACGACTTCTACAGGAGAGCGGGCGATTAACCCAGGGAAAGAATCTATGGACGAGTCTGGACAAGCCGGTAAATAAAGATGTTTAGTTCGGCTCGTTCTCACGCGATTCACTGCAATAACTCGTTTCATTAGTCATTTCAAACCCGAACGGTGTTTGAATCACCGCAGTTCAACGTCGAATAGAACGAGGCTTCTCATGATGACTCGGTGGTTCCCCCTTTGTGTTTTTATGAAGTCATAATCTCTTTCGGAACCAGTTCAAGTGCTCTCATTGGGGTTTTCATTTCCGGTCATCTCGACAAAATCAATGCCGCGCTTTTTTAAGCGGTACGACGCAATCACAGGATAGAGGAACCTGCGAAGTCGGTTCAAAGCTCCCACGGGACGATGAACTTGGAGACCATTCCAGGGGGAATAGGTCAGGTTTTCGCAGAAATCATACTGGTTTTCAAAATCGATCGCCTGGTGTTCCACGACCAGTCGTCCCACAGTAAAGAAGGGGGATTCCTCTTCCGACCAGGGAATGATGATGTTGTCAATCGACATCGCTTCTGTGGCCTGGAACTGGATTCCAAAATTCCAGCAGAATTTGGCATCCGGCTTAGCCAGTTGCGCGATGAGTTCTTCCCGGTAATAGTTTTCAGGAATGGAACTTTTGGGGATGTCCAGTTTCTGGCGTTCCCGGTTGAGATACGGTTCCTCGGACTGGCAAGGTGTGAAGGCATACTTGATGACCGCAGGATAGGTGACAGACTCCGCTTCGGGACACTTTTCATCCGGCTTCAAGGCTAAGCCGAGTGAATAGGCGGATCCGCTCCAGTATTTTTCGGTTAACAGACTCTGCGGTGGAAAACTGGTAATCCGCCTCAGTGCCAAAAACTGGCTCAGATGAAAAATCAACCAGATCAGAGAACGAAGATTCGATCGAAACGCGTCGCGCAGAAAACCGAGATAATCGGCAATCGTGCTGATAAAAAAAACGTCTCCATTTTGTGTCACAATGTCCTGAACGTTCGACTGATAACTGTCGGCCAGTCGATCACCTTCCACTCCGATAATCTTGACGGACATCGATCGGGTATCGGACTTGCTATCAGGATTGACATCAGGACGCCCGTTCGCAAAACGCAACCAGACAGGATAGCGGGCGGGCTTTGCGAACAGTCCTTGTTTGATCTGAATCTTTTCAATCAGTGAGGCCGGCAGTGGAGTGCGTTCCGCCAGTTCCTGTTTGATGTTGTCTTCATCGATATCGAAAATTTCGAGGTGGGCTTTCACAGCCACATGGGATTTTGCATGCGTGTCTCGAAGCGCGCGATTGGCCTTGCCGTAGAGTTCCTCGATTTTTGACTTGGTGAGCTGAGAAATTTCCTCATACAGTTCCTGTTCACGAGGCTCGCGGTATTCAGTAAACATGTTGGGATTCCTGAGGAAGAGTGTTTGGAACGGATCGAGTAATAATTAGCGGTTATCGATAAGCCTGAAGCGGCATCCTCCGGTCTCAACAGGTCTAACTTCGCATTCCTGATCCAGCTTTTGGAAGTTCATCGTAATTCTTCTAATAATGAGGCGGCTTCTGTGAGATCGGGAGTGGGAGAGTCCTGCGTCCAGGTTGAGTAGACTTCCAAAAGGATTTCCAGAGCTTTGGATTGCAGACCTTGAGATTTCCAAAGTCGAGCCAGACTGACTGTCGTCCGCAATTCCCAGGCGCGTGCCTGCTGCTGCTTGGCAATTTCCAGAGAACGTTGAAAGCAGGCTTCTGCGTCTGCGGTTTCATCGGATGATTGAGCCAGGATCAATCCACCCTTCATCCGATAGAGTTCGGCTTCCTGGCAGCGCTCCTCGTTTTTCTCCACCAGTTCCAGACCTCGTTCGAGAGCTTTCTGAGCATCCTCAAGACGACCGGCAGTGAGATAGGCCTGACAGAGCGTGCAGAATTGATAGGTTAAGGTCAATTCCGCCCCCGTCGCCAGCCAGGCGTCGAGGCCTTTTTCCATTAACGTCAACCCCTCCTCGATATTCCCTTCGAGATACAGTCCCGCTCCTTTGAAAAAGTTCCCCGACGCATGCCAGAACGGAAAGCCTTGTTCGGAGGTAATCGCGATTTGCTCATCAGCGATGGCCTGCAAACGAGTTCCCAGGCGACATTGCAGCAAAAACCAGCCAGTGTGGTGCAGGACATAAGCGATCGTAAACGGATGAGCGATTTCCCGTGCAAGATTGATCGCTTCTTCATTCACCTTCAACGCGTCGTCGACTTCACCGAGATGCCATAGAGGGAGAAAAAGATAACAGCGATGCGCCACTGAGGAATTCTGGCCCGTTCGTGCCGTCCAGATTCGACACACTTCAGGATCGTCGCAGAGCCTCACCGCTTCCGATGAATGATGCCGTGCTCCAGAAAAATCTCCCCGGTATTGCTTCGTGACGGCGGGCAGATGATGCGCTTCCATCAGAATATCGCGATCGTCTCCGGACTCAGCCCAGTCAATGGCCTCCTGAGCCAAATCGCGGCAAAGCGGAAGCTCACCGCAGACGAGGTGCCAGACCCAGATTCCCCACATCACGGTGAATAGCGCATTACTCTCGCCGAGCTTTTCACAAAGTTCGCGAGCACGCGCAAAAACCGGGCCCACTTCGGGAGCCGCATATCCTTTGGAGGCAATATAAGCGGTCCCCAACGGATTCAAAAGTTGTAATTCCAGACTGTCCCGTTCCGGAGATTCCGGCAATGATTCCAGGAGTTCACGTCCTTTCGTCAAATGCCCGATGGCTTCAACATCCGCGGAGCGATCGCGTGATTTCAGCCCTGCTTTCAACCAGTACTGAACCGCCTTTTCGGACATCTCCGATGCAGTAAAATGATTCGCCAGCAGTTCCGGTTGCGATTCGGCGACGTTCGGGAATTTCGTCTCCAGAATCTCGGCAATACGCTGGTGATAGGCCTGGCGTTTGGAAGAAAGCATGGAACGATAGGCCGCGTCCTGTAGTAGAGCGTGTTTGAAGATGTAACTGGCGTCGCCGCCCTGACCTTTCTGGAACAATATTTCGGCTTTGACGAGTTTGTCGAGCTCATGTAACAGGACATCGTTCGGCAAAGTCGAAACCGCATCCAGCAATTCGAAGCTGAACTCACGACCGATCGTGGCGGCAAATTGGATGACCTCGTGGTTTGCCTGCATCCGGTCGAGTCGAGAGAGTAGCAAATCATACAGCGTTGCCGGAATCTTCTGAAGACTTTCCGCACTTGCTTCGACGTCAGTAGAATCAAGGATTCCGGCTTCAATAACCATCACGGTAAATTCTTCGATAAACAGCGGAATGCCGTCAGTCCGTTCGATGATTTGTCGCACGATCACGTCGGGAATATCGTCCCGATTCGTGCGTTTCCGCATCATCATCCCGATCTGCCTTTTGGTGAGTCGATTCAGGGCGATCTGTGTTTGATGAGGTTTACTTTTCCAGGGCGTTTCAAACTCCGGACGGAAGGTCAGCAGGCTGAGAATCTGTCCGCGTTCAAATTCGGAAACATGTGTTTCGAGCAATTTCAGGGTCGATGGATCCAGCCAGTGCAAATCTTCCACAATAAACAACACGGGATCTCTGGCGACCATCTCTCGCAGCCAGTTCAGCAAAAATTCCTGGGTGACCTCTTTGATTCGTTGAGGAGAGAAGGTCAATGCAGGATAACGATCGTTGAGCGGGACGCTCAACATGTCGCACACGAGGGCAATGTTCAGATCGGAGCTCAGATTCAATTCCTGTAAATAAGATTCGATCGAATTGAGCCGTTCTTCCTGCGATCGATCTTCAAACTCCAGGAGCTGTTGAAAGTATTCGATGATCGGGTAGAAACTGGTTCCCATATGATACTGAGAGCAGCGAAGCTCAACGACGGTGGCTTGATCTGCTTCCTCGCGAATGACGTGCTCCCGAAGCTCACGAATCAACCGAGATTTTCCGAGTCCCGCATCGCCGATGAGTAACACAACCTGGCCGAGTTCGTCGACGGCCTGTTCCCACCGATCTTTGAGAATTGTGAGCTCCGTGTCTCGACCGACAAGAGGTGTCAGATTACCGGGATCGACCAACTCCACACGATTTCGAGATGCGGCTTCTTTCTTGACTTCAAACAGTTCGATGGGATTTTTGATTCCACGGATACGCTGGGCGCCCAAAGATTCGCATTCAAAATAGAGAGCCACCCTCCGGTGAGTGGCCGCGCTGATGACAATCGCGCCGGATTCTGAAATCGTATCCAGTCGCCGCACCATATTTCGGGCATCTCCGATAATTGAGACATTGGAATCGCTACCGGAGTCCTTGATTTCGACGACCGCTTCTCCCGAATGGATGGTGACTCGAGTCTGAGATTTGTCCGGAAGTATCTCCTGAGATTCTTTGGCTTCGGCTAATGCCTTCATGACTTGAAGAGCCACTCGGACGGCTCTTTGGGGAGCATCTTCGTAGGTCTGCGGAAAACCAAAGCATGCCGTGACTTCTTCGCCCTGCGTGTCAATGAACGTTCCTCCGAGTTCGCGTACTTTCTCCATCACAAAAGATTCGAAGATTTTTGCCTGATTGTGAAACAATTCCGAATGGGACGCCATACTTCCCGATTCAAAAGCTTCCGAAGGCTCGTAGGCAAAGATTGCAATCGTCACCTGTCGGAGCTCAGCTTCATTCCTGGAATGGCTTCCGGAAGAAGGAGCGTCTTTTTCGGGATGATAGCTGACGGTAGGGGAATGATCGACTTGCCCTGATCTGGTGAGAAAATGTGACAGCGCCGTTGCAAACTCCGCCGCTGAAGTGTGTCGGTCTGCCGGCGATTTCTCAAGAGCCTTCATGCAGATCGAATCGATCTCGGAGGGTAATTCTGGACATACACTGGAAGGAGGGTCCGGAATCATGGAGACGATTTGCCCGAAGATAGAGGCCACCGACCCGACAAACGGTCGAGTCCCCGTGATCATTTGATAGAGGATCACTCCCAGCGCGTAAACATCCGTGGCAGGACCGATCTCATCATGACGCGCTTCCACCTGCTCCGGCGACATGTACGAAGGGCTTCCGAGAACGGCGCCCGAATGAGTCAACTCGGCTTCATCGGCTTGTTGTCGGAGTGCGAGTCCGAAATCCATGATGACCGGTTCACCCGCTTTGGTGATCATAATGTTGGCAGGCTTGAGATCTCGATGAATGACTCCTGCTTGATGCGCCAGATGGAGCGCCTGGGCGACTTTCTGTAACAGTACGAGTGCTTGAGAGAGCGGGAATTCTTGTGAACGGCGGAGTTTCTCAGACAGCGATTCGCCATCGATGTAGGCCATCGTGAGATAATGCCAATGCTGATATTCACCGACATCGAATACGGGACACAGGTTCGCGTGCTGCATGTTCGCCATGACGCGTGCTTCTCGAAAAAAACGCTCGATCGCGTCTTTTCGATATCGATCTTCCTTGAAGGTCGGGATCTTCAGAGCAACCTTACGGTCGAGCTGAGTGTCGTGGGCGAGATAAACGGCTCCCATGCCGCCGCGCCCTAATTCCCGATCGATACGATAACGACCAAATTCCTCGGGAGGTTCGTTGGGTTGGTAGATTCCGGTTTTGCTGTAGGCGCTATTCTCCGGTTTCGAATCCGCTCCTCCAGAAGAGTCGCCTGAGGGACGGTGTGGTTCATGGTCACCAGGACTCGAGGGCATAGTCTCTTCCAGCTATCTTATGGCCCGCAATTGAGACATATCACTCGACATTCACCATCGAATGACATCAAACGATAAACGAGCAAGTTTCTTAACGGAGGGAAATTCAAAAGCGAAAGCAGCACAGCCGAGAAGTCTCAGTGACTCCGATCCATGGAGTCATAATCACCATGTAATCATATAGAAATAAACGATTTTACCTGTTCCAATTATGAATGCCAGCGTAATCTCGAATTCGTAAAGAATTAGCAAGCTTGGCTTGTTCATGTGAAATTGGAGCAACTAGCGACAAAAGATGCCTGGTAGTTGCAAACCGCAGTGAGCGAGAAGCTCGATCGCCCCAAATGGTTCTTTCCAGAATCAGCACACAATTTCAAAATGGACTTGCCCACGGAATGAAAGGGGAAATATAAGCCTTCTAAAATAAGGTTCTTCCAGAATTTGAGTATTCATAGGATCGGTTTCGATGAGTTTTGATCCCTTTGCTCGGGCTCAGGCAAACTGACTGCCGGTCTTGTATTTTGCCTTGTGGACTTCGATGTGATCGCGATGCATTGGCAATCTCTTTCTGCGATCACGTCTCGGATAACGCGGCTGGGAGTTGACGTTGCCGAGCGAAGCGAGCCGACCCGGCCTATTCCAGCTCGCGTTCATCCGTTTGTTCGGCCGTTTTGCGTTTGGACGACCAATCGACGACGGCATGAACGATTTGCCCGCTCCTTACAGCCTGTTGAACTACCGTGCTACGGGAAGATTCCGAACGGGTAAAAATACTCGGTCCCACGAGCGAAAAATGCTGGTGACACAAACCAGAGGAATTCCTATAAATTGTGTCCGTTTGCCGGGTCGGACTGCTGATGTCCGATGGCAGTCTATGCTACGTGAGCCTGTTGGTTCTTCTAAACCATGAACGATTTCAAGTACCGCCCTGATATTGACGGCCTTCGCGCCATCGCCGTCGGTCTTGTTCTGCTCTTTCATGCCGACCTGAAATTTACAGGGGGGTACATCGGCGTTGATGTCTTTTTCGTCATTTCCGGATTTCTGATCACCGGCTTGATCCTCAAGAGGCAATCCGAACATCGATTCCGTCTTACCGATTTCTGGACGCGGAGGATTCGCAGAATCCTGCCCGCTTCTATTCTTGTTACAGCGGCGACGTTGGTCGCTGCCGCATTTGTGTTCATGCCGGATGACTATGAGAATCTGGGTGAGTCAGTCATCTTTCAACAACTGATGGTCTCCAACATTTATTTCTGGCAGTCCGCCGGGTACTTTACATCCCCTGTGGAAAATCAACCGCTGTTACACACCTGGTCGTTAGCGGTCGAGGAGCAGTTCTATCTCATCTATCCCTTGATCCTCGTGGGACTGGGACGTTTCAGCCGAAAAACTCAATGGCGAGTGTTGCTGGTGTTGTTATTCAGCTCGTTTGTGGGGAGCGAGTGGATGGTGCACGCTCATCCCGATGCGGCGTTCTACCTGTTACCTACCCGGGCCTGGGAATTGATACTCGGCGGCTTGATCTGTTTCTTTCCCAGTCCGAGAGGGCTGAAGCAAAATATGCTGAATAACGTCAGCCTTGCCTCACTGTTGACGATTCTCGTCTGCGACGATGCTCCTCTCCAATAATTCGTGACGCGGTCGAATTCGGCTTGGCTTGACGTTTTCGCAAGGGGAGATACTTGGCACCGCCATATGCCTCATTCATGACCAGAATTGTCCGTTCCCATCCTACCGAGCGTGCAGCAAAACCTAGTTCGATAAGGACATTTGGGTTCGGTAATCGCTTACCCCCTTTTGTCTCCCCTACCAATGTGAGGTCAGCTACGAAAAAAGCACAATTCGCAATTCTCTTGAAGATTGTCTCAACAATATTTGGAGTCCCCGCAACACCACCAGTGTCACTTTCAGGACGAGGAGACAATTCTGGTGTTGTCGATTCTGACAGAGACTTAGATGCCTCATTCAGAGCATCCCATATGAAGTTCTTGTTCTGATCGGGAAGAGTGTCTAGCTGCCAAGCAAAGAAAACAGTATCTGACATATTCTACTCCGATCTGTTCCCGGATTTGTTGGGGCCTTGTCGCAGTCTACCAGATACAGCAGAAGCCCGTGATTCGCCATAGTGGGCAATCACGGGCTTCGGGCGTTTTTCAGTCGAGCGGAGAGGGAGGGATTCTCCGGTGGCTCAATCCGGTGCCACGCCGATATACTGTAAGTGCATTCTTGTCAGTCACTTACAGTGCAATGCGTGTCACAGTGAATCTTGAAGAATGCGATTATTAGGGTGTTGCAACGCCACAAAAACGCCACAAAAACCTTTATGATCGGCTCGAATCCTACGAACAGTGTTTATGCATTGTTAATCGGATTGAGAGATCTCGATGTCATCTCCGCAGCAAGTATGTTGACGAGCTGCTCAGACTCGATTTGAAGACCTCGTAGCCAACGGGTGAACTGGTGGAGCATTAGACCGGCAGCAATGTTGGCGGTGTAGATTGTGGATTGGGTGGTGCAGGTGCCGGTTTGGGCTTCGGATTGGGGGAACAGAGTGGAGAAGTAATGAGCTTGGGATTCTGGAATTGCTGGCGTGGCGGTGAGAACTCGGATTGTTTCAGCGAGCATTCTGCCATCGCACCAGAATTGGCAACGGTCTTTGACTGATTTCCAAATGGCGGCGCGGCTGCTAATCGAGTCAACGCAGCAGAAGACGGCATTTCCCACATGATGGTGTGGGCGATAGCGGTCCTGGATTGTGCAGGTGTTAATGTCGGGATCGATGCGCTGAATCTGCTCGGCAGTGGCTTTGATTTTTGTCCTCCCGAGATCGTCCTGAAAGTAACCTTGTGTCGTGATGTTCGTCGCTTCGACGGTATCGAAGTCGATGAGTTGGATTTGACGAACTCCGATGGAGGCGAGTTGGAGGGCAACTTGACGACCAATCGCACCGACGCCGATCACGGTCACCTTGAGATCATCGAGTTTATTGCGTGGCACAAGATCGCGTTGCCGAGTGAATCTATCTGTCGCGGTCATATGTACTCCTGATTGGATTGATGTTGGAATTCGTCAGTGTCAGTCTCTTGTGGAGCGAAATCTTCAGCAGGGTCCGCGAACATCTCTGGACTTTCCCAGTTCTCGATGAGCCAGTCTTCCCATTCAATTTCAGCTGAAGAAATGAGAGCTGAGCGGTCAGTCACGCAGGTGTGATACTCATCCGCCCATGTCTCATGATCAGAGCTCAAGAACGGCTGCGCATAATCGACATCGACCTGCATACGCAGCGATGCGGGTCCACCATATCGCCAGTAGAGTTCAGCGTAGGTCTTTCCGCTCTGAGCAATAATGAACATCACTGCCCAATCGCAATGACCGAACACTCGCTCAAATGTCTCCACATCAACATTGCTCGGTCGCGGAGAATCACCGGGGTGTGTATGAATCCAGATCCGAGCAAACTGTTCAGGACGACGATTGAGGTCGATCTGATCATCGAAAAAGTCTGCGACCGCTCTGTCCGCGAACTCCACGGTCACCTCCGTACATTGCTGTTCAATCAATACCAGGTCCTTTACAAACAAGAGGTCCTCTGGCGAAGAAATGCCGAATCCACCCACTTCGGTGGGGCCAGCGTCACGCAGAAATAACAGCTTCGCCCACGCGTACGGGCTGAACCGCAGCCTGGGACGTTTCGATTTCTCGTGACGTTTCCGTCGCGGTCTCCTGAGGTGTCGGCGCGTCATGGGGTGAGTCTTTCTGTTCGGCATCGTCTTGTTCCTGTTGAAGGTTGTGGCAGCTCTCGCAAAGTTCGTTTTCGAGGCATTGATGGCAGGTCGATTGTTCACACTGATCGCAGACTTCCAGGCAACTCCGACAGAAGCCATGATCACAGTCCTTGCACACGCCGCTACATTCGCAGCACAACGAAACATCACACTCATTGCACGATCGTGTGCAGTAGTCGCACATGCGACTATGACAGTTTTCGCAGCAGTAACTGTCAGCGGAGCCGACCGTCTCTCCGCAATCGCCGCAGGTGACTCCATCCCAGTCTTCGAGTGAGACGTAGGCGGAAGACCCATTGTAGGTCTGGAGGATCTGGCGAACTGTCAGAAAAAAGTCACACAAGCGACCTTCTACGAGGGCATTGTTGATAGCATGGACGCCATCACCCACACACAGATTCTCACCCTGAACGTGGGGATGGGGGACGTTGTCATCGCTGCTCGCCGTGTTGCTTTCAATTGCGATGACTCGATAGGGCTGAGTTTCCCTGACGCGAGTGATGGACAATCGAATCTCGAACTGACCGAGGTCAATCCCTTCTAGAACCACTCGGTCCGTAAAGACCACAACCTCTTTCAGTGCACGGTCGATATCGACCTCGATGAACTCATCAGCGAGAGATTGCAACTCCTCATACAAGAATCGAAGTGACGGCTTAGAGATAAGTTTTGGCTTTTGTCCGAGTTGTGCTTCAATCGAGTTCAATTCAAGAAGGAGTATTCGTAGTTGTTCAGCATAGAGCTGACTCGTCCGTTGATTCGCAGCAGTATAATTTCGTTCTGCGGAGCTTTTAATCTGACGTTCAAGTCTTTGGAGTCTCTCCCAATGATGTGCTGGAAGTGGTGTTATTGATGTTGGAAACAACTTCTGCGTGTCATAGGCATGCTTCAATTCGATCGCTGCGTTCAGAAGTTCGCGATCAGCGTTTGACAAGATCATTTCAAGCCCTCCCGTGTTGGATATCTGAAACAGAAACGGGGACATCTGCGATTGGTTCGCAGATGTCCCCGTCGTAGAAAGTCATCGTTTGCGGTGCTGCGGACGTCGTCTTCGTCGTTGAGGTCGAACCGTCGGTGTGAGGCGGATGTCACCACTATTGATCGCTGTGGCAATCAACACTCCTGCGACGATGAGGAACACCGCCCAGGAGTTCGCCGCTCCGCCGATGATCGTTGCAACGATCAGAACTCCAATGAAATACAAACTGTTGAGGCGTTGTCGTGCGCCCATGATTCTCCTTTTGTTGTGGTGATGATCGGACGTTGGAGCGCCCCTTCGATTTTGGTCGGTGTGATGGAGACGCGATCTCCGTCCTGCAGGACATAGTCCGCTGTCGTCGGTTGCCGGTTGACGCGAATCAGGTAGTCCTGCGGCTTTCCATGTGGAACACGGTCTTGAAATAATTGCGTGATGGATGTTTCATCTTTGACTTCAATCTGATCAGCGAAGCCGGCTCCATCGTTGTTGATAAACAAAATCTTCATAAATCTGTTCTTTCGGTTGGGGCGTCAAAAATGGGAAACATTGTGATGGTTAATAATCGTCTGGCAGCAACACTGTTGTCGCTGAGCGATCTGCTTCAGTGATGATCCAGAACTTTGTTCCGCTCGATGAGTGATAGACAGAAAACAGTCTTGTCCCTTCACTCACGTCGCGGTCATTCGCAATGGCATCCTCGGGCTCGCAATCTCCCCAGTCACCGCTGAGATGACGTTGCAACGCCCGTTGAATCTCGGCTCTCGAAACTTCTTCGAGCACTTGGGGTGTGCAGAGGATTTGTCCTGAGGAAAATTTGTTTGTTGTGTGACGTCTCGAATTAATTATCGTTTCAACCTCCTTTCATTGGAGTTCTTCGACATCGATATTTCCTTCCAACCGGATGTCACTGGACAGCCTATACGAGTCGATAGTTGGCTTTTCGCGGTTGGTTAATGACTGCGACATTGCGATTTAGTTCGATCTCGTCCCAATCGACGATACTCGGCGGTAGAAAATCGGGCTCTGGGTCAAAATTTACGTCGAGAGGATCAGCGATACTGAATCCCCGCTGCTGAACTTCGCAAAGACATTCGCCGGTAGCGACGCAGACAGCACGATCAATTTCTTGTTGAGTCATTCGTTCAATCCTTGGTACAGAGGGAAAACGACCGCCCAACACAGGACGGTCGTGAAGAAACACAACCGCCCCGCTACACGCGAGGCAGAAACTTTTACTTGGCCACTCAAAAACAGGGGCCTTTGTTGACTCGGGTGTCAACATTCAATCCAGGTCGTAACGCGTGGCACCAATAAGTTGTTGCTACTCTGCTGTTACGAGCCAGTTGTCGAGTAGCCACGCGACTTCAGCATCAAGTGCCTCGCTACGTGTTGAGAACGTTCCGAGGACGGGACCATCGACGGGGGAAAGATCGGCGGTCCACTGACCAGCGGGGGTTGGTTCCACATGACTGCCTCGGGTAATAGCGAGCTGACCCAGGCCATGCAGGTCGAGTGTTTCGTCGTAGAGACACCGCACGGAACCATCGTGTTGCACAACAATCTGCATGTTGACCTCCTTATCGAGGTCGACGCTGAATGTTGCGGCGGGGGCGGTCCACGAGCAGACCATCGAGTGAAGACTGCACGCCTGAGAGTTGCGTCACAATCTGTTGTCGCAGGGCACCACTGTCTCGCAGTTGTTGCGGCTCGACGCCACCGACAATTTGCTGGGCACGAACGACCAACTCGTCAAGCTGTTCATTGGATCGGATATTCAACGTGCGAAATCGCTCGAAGAACTCCGTGAGGTTCGTGATGGCTGAATCACGAAAGACTTTGGGCTTGCCATTATGCTCACCGCTGAGCCGTTCGGTGACATGTTCGACAAGTTTCGTGATTTCATCCAGGAATGCCTGTTCAGCGAGTTGCACGGCTTCGTCAAACCGTGACTGCACCCGGCGACATTCCTGTTCGTAAAGTTCCGGGCTGAGTTGCCGCAGGTAGTTCGGCGGTTCGATCGATGGATAGTCATGCTCTATTGCAAACATCCCGATCAATGTCGTCGGGTAGTCGCTGACATCGAACAAGTCACCCAACCGATCTCGCGCAGCCAACCGCAGTTCGCCATAGTGTCGGTTCAGTTCCGCAACGGCATCATCGAGTTCATCTCGAAACTCCGCCACTTGCAGATCGAACTCAGAGATCGAGTCTTGCCGGATCAGGCGGATGCCAGCTTCTGGAAATGGCAGCGATACGCCTTTCCAATAAGCAATTGTTCGACCTCGAATGACTGTCACCGCTTTGAACGCAGGATGGGATGTGTCGAGAAGTTTCTTTCCAGCAGAGAGATACTTTCCTTCCGCACCAAACGAATCGGCGGCCTGGTTCTTCTGCGCCGACGTCAGTGACTTCCGTACACCAAGCCAGGTGAAGCTGAGCCGCGCCGCTGCCATTGTCGCACGGAGTCGATCACTCGGGGCTGTCATCTGCCGCGTATAGGAATTATCCAGAAGTGTTGTCATGTTTGTATCCTTGTAGTAGAGAGCTGGAGACAGGTCCCACTGATCTGTCTTTGTCTCTGTCAGTAGATTTTTTGTTTTCTCTGGCCCCCCCGGCTGTCAGCATCCAGCGTTCTGGAGCCAGACAACTCAGCCAGTCCTGTACTGTCGGAATCCGACCGAGGTCTTCCTTCACATGTTGCTCACCGATGAATCGGGTCGAAATCTCACGGTCGTCGCTATTCGTGATCGTCGCGCCGAATAGTCGCTCACAAAGAAAAATGCCCTCCGCATGATGACGGAGAGCACGGTGTCTGAAGTCGGGAAAGAAGGCTTTGCTCTCGTCGAACCACTGATGAATTGGCAGGTAGTCATCGACTATTCCGCCAAACTTCTGCGCGGATGAAAGGGCATGGTGATACGGGTTCAAAGTGGAATGTCCTCCTCCTCGGTCTGGTATTCGGTCACTCGCCAATTGTGTTCACGGGTCAACTTGCGCGCTTGTACGTCAAGCGTCAACTCGCCGAACGCACCATCATTGATCTCCCAACCGCATGGCAGATTCGCATCCGCCGTATCCGTTAAAACCTCTTTGAGTTCGTCCGAGAGATCAAACGAATCTTCGCCACAATATGCAATCGGAGATTCCACAGTTCCCGAATCTCCGTAGCCGTCATAACTGATGACGACCTTGTCCACTCCCAGATCAGCAAGTTGATTACAGGCGTCGCGAAGTTTCTCGCGAGCAATAAGTTCTTGTTCACGTTGTTTCTTTTGCCAACAGCTGAGGGCATCAGCCAATGGTTCAGCATCAGGCATGTCGGGCTCCTTTTAAGGTTGAAATGTTAATGGGCTTGGTCCTCCTCACAATGTCTCTGAAGTTGTCAAATGCTACGAAGTTAGTTTGTTGAAGGCTCGATCTTTCGACGTTTTGGATTGCCTTCAATGGACGCTTGGTACACACCCGCATGATTTGCAGAAAGGCAACGACCGCTCGCCCATGTCCGCAGACGCTCTACTGATTCCGCAGCCGTGACAGCCACCGGTACGACGTTCTGGGCCGCTTGCAGCAATGGGACATCAAGCAATGCCGACAATCGGCAGCAGGCTTTGACCTCCGCACCAGTCCAGATGGCATCATCCGGCATCCTCTGGTCGCGGTTAATCTCGAACCGATCGAGATAGATGTTCCAGATCGCGTCCTTCTCTTCTCGATTGGGCAGGTCGAGAAAGAAGATGCCATCAAAGCGTTCACTACGCCCGAACTCTGGCGGCAACTTCGAGACATCGTTGGCTGTGCAAACGACAAAGGCATCGGACTCATGGTCATTGAGCCAACCCAGAAATGTCCCGAACATCCGTGACGAGACACCCGAATCACCGCTGCCGTTGACACCCGCAAACGCTTTCTCCACTTCATCGAGCATGACAATACAAGGAGCCATCGCGTCGATGACCTTCAGGGCTTGCCGTGTTCTCTCTTCTGACTGACCGACCAGTGAACCCATCAGGCTACCGATGTCGAGGATTAACACCGGTCGACCAACTTCGTTACCGAGCGTCTTGCAGAACTCCGACTTCCCACAACCCGGTGGAGAGAGTAATAACACACCCCGCGCACGCTGCGAACGCTTCCCGCGACTTGTTTGCAACAGCGACCGCTTGCAAAACGACTTCAACGCCGACAGTCCGCCGAGGCTGCTGAAGTTCGCTTGACCACGATGCAGTTCGAGCGAACCGGACTTCTTGAGCGTCTGTGTCTTCAGTTCCCAGACCGCATCCGGCGTCACGCGACCGTGTCGAACCAATGACAGGCTGAAGGCATTCTCGGCTTCCATTCGTGTCAGTCCCGCCGCCGCGTCGAGTACCGTTTCCAGTTCCTGGCCCTCGGGCAGTTCGGATTCTTCCGTGGCAATGCCACGTGCGATGTGTGCCAACTGTTTACGGTCGGGCAAGTCATGCTCCAGCACCACAAACAGCTTTTCGAGTTCGACAGGTAACTGCACGACGGGTGACAGGATCACCACGATTGTGCGGTTCAGCTTTCCCGCGACGACCTGTTGAGCGAGTGCCTGGACGATCTCGGCTGATTGCAAGAACCGATGAAAGTTCTGTAGCACCAGGATCGCAGTGCCGTCCGGTGTGGCCAACGAGTTGACAGCACGAATCGCCGCTAACGGATCGTTTCCGGCTGCTTCAATCTCAGCACCGGTGACCTTCAATCCTTGTTCAATGTCCCACGTTGCCAACCGCCATTCCTCCTGACGGCATAACTGCGCAATCGCGACCAGCGCATCCTGATGCTCATGGCTCTCGACCCACAGCCCGGTAAAGCAAGCCCGCACGTACTCTCCGAGTCGATCAGTCAATGTCATAGGTATTCTCCTTCATGAAGTGAAAAGGGGGAAATTCCAGCAGCAAGAGTTACCGCTAGAAAAGATGTCGCATCGGCAGCAATGAAGCGTCACTGATTGACGAGTTCAGCAATGGCATGCAGCCACGAAGTGACTTCGCCAGCCGGATCGCTGTCAGCCAATCGTTCAGGCGTCATGCAATCGACAGCGTCTCGATTGAGCCAATGCTTGGCCTGATTGCGGAGTCGTTTGCGAGTCCGTAAAGACATTGATGTCCATTCGCGCTGAATTCCTTTGCCCTGCAGGATCACCAACGCAGCCAGTTCGGCCACGTCATCATCGTCGCCAAAGTTCACCGACACGTTGCGAGCGTCGCGAATCGCCTGCGGATACAGATAGTTCTCCAGGCTCCGCTTGCCGGTCATGAACGAACGATGCTTCGGCAGTGAGTTGAGGTTGTCTATAGCCAATCGACGTTGCTCGCTTTCCGGCGGCATCTCACGATCAAACAGTGAGAATGCCGACCGGCAAAGCGGCGTCAATCGTTGCATCCACGGCTGTGGTCCGTTGCCACCCAGAGGGAGAATGGCAATCTCATGTGATTGTTCCAGAGTTGCGAGACTGGGAACAGCGGGATCGACTTCGGCGAGTACCCGGCTGATGCGTCGCAAGAATTCCACATCATGCAGCCCCTCTAACAGTATCAACACTGGGAGTGACGTGTTGTGAGGTTCATTCATCGTCCCTCCTACTGGTTGTGATGTTGCTGAGTTTCCGCCTTCTGGCTGGCATAGAACTCGGACGTCAACTGTTCGTCGAGATGTTGGCCGAGTGACCGTTCGATGAACCGGCTGGCTTCCAGGCATTCATTGCCAACGAAGCCCTTCGTCTCCACTTGTGATTGACCATTGGGTGCGATGGTGATTTCGATCGTCTTGCTCATACAGCATCTCCCACATTCACGG